>JADYYV010000001.1 GCA_020853455.1 Alphaproteobacteria bacterium
CCGTGTACGGGAAAGAGTCAAGAGAAATAGCCCGCGCAACACGAAAGTCGGATTCGCGGCGGTGCTGCTATGCCACATAAAACAATTTTGAGCATAACTAAATATCTGAAATATATAAATATTTTTAGTCTCATTTGACGGACAATGTTAACCGTGTAAGGATTTGTTTAACGAAACATTCGGAAAGGAATTTGATGACCGCGCGCAACAAAGTTGAAGGCTCTACCAAACCCAAACGCAGCATCAGTTCCGAATTCAATGAAGAAGCACAAAAACCCGTCTCCGCCGGCCATATCCTGCCCGCGAACGGCCGCCGCACGAAACTGAAGGGCAAGCGCTTCGTCATCACCGCCGCGCAGAACAACACCGACGTCCATCCCGGATTTTTGAAAGCGCTGGAGGCATACTGCAAAGACAAAGACGCGCAACTGCTCGTCAGCCGCTTCACCTACAACAAGAACGCGTATGAGAAAGGCGAGCAGGGCGAGGTCTGGTACGACCCCAAACTGGTGAAGTATTTCATCGAAGGCTCGCTGGAAATCACGCCCAAGATCGTGATCGGCGGCGAGCTGGATATCAGCCCCACCGCCGTCAACCCGCTTTCCGGCTTCGACAACTATTTCCAGGGCGCATCCGGCATCGTGCCGCATCCGAAGGTCGCGCTGAAATCGCTGCCGGGCCTTGGCGAAGACAACGCCCGCTTCCTCTACACCACCGGCGCCGTCACGCAGCGCAACTATGTGCAGAAAAAAGCGGGGCAGAAGGCGGAATTCCATCACAACTTCGGCGCGCTGCTGGTCGAGGTCGATGACAACGGCACTTTCTTCGTCCGCCAGCTGGCCGCCGACAATTCCGGCGCGTTCCAGGACCTGACCGACAAATACAAACCCGATGGCAAGATCGAGCGCAACCAGCGCGTCGAGGCGATCAACCTCGGCGACATCCATGCCGAAAAGCTGGATCCCGTGCAGCAGGGCGTGGCGTTTGGCAAGGGCGGCATCATGGAAACGCTGAACCCGAAATACCTGCTGATCCACGACGTGATCGACTTCATGGCGCGCAACCACCACAACATGAAAGATCCCTTCTTCTGGGCGGACCAGCATGTGAAGGGCAACACGGTCGAAGGCGGCATGAAACTTGTCGCCGCGTGGCTGAAGGCGGCGGAGCGCCCTGAAACCAAAAACCTGATCGTCGAGAGCAACCATGACGAAGCCTTCGTCCGCTGGCTGCGCGAGGCGGATGCAAGGTTCGACCCCGCCAACGCCCGCTTCTGGCACGAGGCCTCGGCCGAAATGCTGCGCCAGATCGAAAAAGGCAATTCCGACCCGAATATTTTCGAAACCTTCATCCGCAAGATGGCCGACCTGAAAACCACCGAATTCATGCGCGAAAGCCAGAGCATGGTAATCGCCAAGGACGATACCGGCCGCGGCATCGAGGTTGCGCTGCACGGCCATACCGGCCCCAACGGCTCGCGCGGCTCGCCCGGCGGTTACCGCGCGATGGACACCAAGGCGAATACCGGCCACACCCATTCGGCGGGCATCACCGACGGCGTCTATACCGCGGGCGTGATGGGCAAGCTGGATATGGGCTACAACAAGGGCCCGAGTTCGTGGAGCCACAGCCATATCGTGACCTACCCGAATGGCAAGCGCGCCATCATCACCGTGAAAGACGGCAAATGGCACGCGGACGACAAGAAACACAAGCCGATGGAAATCAAGGCAGCGCCCGCCGCGAAGAAAGGCCCGAAGGCGGCAGCGGCCGCATAAAATTTCCCTCTTCTCCGTCCGCGCAGCGGATGGCGGGAGAGGGTCAGGGTGAGGGGGCGGTGACGCAGAAGCGATGTTCGTATTCCGTCACCACCCCCTCATCCCGGCCTTCTCCCGCCGCAATCGCGGGGGAGAAGGGGAATAGCTTCTTCCGTCCAACCCACACCGGAAGAAGCCGACCAAATTTACATCCGTGCGTTTTTCGTTGTAGAATGGCGAAAAACAGCACGGGTGCTTTCATGAAAAAAAAACTGGCCACAATCCTCGCAGCCTGCCTTGCGCTTTCCGCCTGCACGGCGTCGCAGCGGCATCTGTCGTCGGATTACAAGGGGTACGGATTCAATACTTTTGAAACGCCGCACGGCACGTACAAGGTCGTCGACAACCCCGAAACCGGCAAGCTGTTCGTGCTGCCGACCGCCGGCTATGTGCTGTCAAACGGCACGCCGCCCGAAGCCGAAGCGCGCGCCGCCGCGATGTTCTGGCTCGACAAAACCCGCCGCCAATGCCGCATCACCGAAGGCGTGCTGTATCAGGCGCCGCATTGGGAATTCACGTATCACTGCAAGAAGTGACGCGGCGCTATTTTTTCAATCGGCCGCGTCATCCGCGCGCAGGCGGGGATCCACCAGCGGCTACCATGTCACGCACATTTCGTTTGTTTAATCCTGCTGGATCCCCGCCTGCGCGGGGATGACGATTGTGTGGGGGTTATACGCGGAAAAACGTATTGATCATCCGCGTCACCGGATTGTGGAATTGCAGCGGCGATTCCGTCAGCGTCAGGCAGACGCAGCCGTCGTCGCCGGCGACCGGCTGGTGCGCAAAACGCGGGTCGGTCAGGATGACGATGTCGCCCTTTTTCCACGTGCCGAATTCGTCCTCGAAGCCGCCGTGCAAAACCAGCGTGATTTCGGTGCCGGTATGCGAATGTTTCGGCGTCGCGAATCTTGGCGCCATCTTCATCAGTTTCAGGAATTTATGCACCGGCGTCGGCTCGATCACGCGCAGGTCGATGCGCATGATGCCGTGCGTCGCGCGCGACCATTGCTTTTGTTTCTGCGCGCAGACGGCGGAAATCATGCCATGCACGATTTCCGGGATATGCGTATCGGGCGACGGCGGGCAGGGCTTCGATTTATCGGCGCAGGGGCTGGCTTCGGGCGCGGGGTTCCGGATGCGCGCCATCACGCGTTCCAGGCAGGTATGCTCCACCTGCGCCTGCTGTTCGCAGATCAGCTGCGCGCCCAGCGCTTCATACTGCGCGATGCGGTTGCGGATCGTGTCGTTCAGCGCCATCGCCGCGTTCACCAGCAGGCTTTCATGGGGGCCCAGTTTCCCCGCCGCATGGCGCATCAGCAGCATGTCGAGCGATTGCAGCGGGTCTTTGTACATCGTGATCATGACGCGCCCCCCATCTGCAGCATGCCGCGCAGTTTATCCATCGCAAGCCGCAGGCGCGATTTGACGGTGCCGAGCGGCAGTTTCGTTTTCGTGGAAATATCGCTATGCGACATGTCGTCGAAAAACGCCATGCGCAGCAATTCCGCCTGTTCGGGCGGCAGCGTTTCCATCGCGCTGTTCAGGCGTTCGATATCTTCCGCGTCGGCGTATTCGGTATTGGTTTCGGCGACCGCGTTTTCAAGGGCGAGGCTGTCGCTGTTCACATCCAGGTTTTTGTCGCGGCGCAAGGCGTCGATGCGCTTGTTACGGGCGATCGTGAAAATCCATGTCGATGCGGCGGCCTTTTTCGGGTTGTACTGCGCGGCCTTTTCCCAGACGGTGACGAAGGTGTTCTGCACCACTTCTTCGGCGGCGGCATCGGCCATGCCGTTTTTCAGCAGCCACGATTTCACGCGCGGCGCGTAGTAGTTGAAAAGAGTCACAAAGGCGCCCTGGTCGCGCTCGGTCGCCACCTTTGCCAGAAGCGCGTTGAAGCTGTCAGGGTCGGTCGTGCCGGAAGAAGGCATATTTTTAGCTTCTTTCAATGACATAGCCTTTTCTATGCGAAGCCAGGGGGCTATGGCAAGAAAATCCATGACTTCAAAAATGTTTAACGCGCAAGCCAGCATCTTCTATCCAATCGTTATGGCTTATACGGTTTTTGCTTGGCTTTGGATCAATCAGGGGCTAACGTCCTAGAAAGTAAGTATAATTTCGGAGGATTGCCATGAAAAAAACTCTGTTCGCGACGGTTTTCGCCACCATCGCCCTGTCGGCCGCTGCTGCGCTTGCGCAAGGAACCGCCGATGCCAAGCCGCTCGGCAAGTTCGGCGTCTGGGAAGCCGCATGGTTCATGGATAACGGCAACAAGGTCTGCTACATGGCCGCCAAGCCCCAATCGACCGACAGCGAAAAACCCGTGAAGGGCCGCGACGAAACTTTCCTGTTCATCACCCACTGGCCGGCGGAAGACGAAAAGAACGCCGTCACCATTCAGGCCGGCTTCACGATCAAGCCGGGCAGCAAAGCGGTCGTGACCGTCGATGGCAAGGTATTCAACATGGCAACCGGCGGCAAGGACAAGGCGACAGCCGAGTCAGACGCGCAGATGGCATGGATGGACGATCAGGGCAAGGAAGACGAACTGGCCGTCGCCATTTCAAAAGGCACGCAGCTGACCGTGCGCAACGCATCCAAGCGCGGCAACACCATCACCGACACCTACAGCCTGCAGGGATCGGGCGAGGCGTATAAGGCGATCAATAAGGAATGCGGGATGTGATAGCGAAGCTGTCATCCCGGATCGGGCACTCGCTTTCAGCTCGCTGGTCCGGGATGACAAAGTCACAAAAAACCCGGCTGTTTCCAGCCGGGTTTTTTATTAGATCGGATAAGTCTTAGTTGACCATCGTCCAGGTGCCGTCGCCGTTCTGGCAGGCGGTGCCGACAGCGGTTTCAGCCTGGCCGCCGACGAAGATGCTCTGTTTGTATTCGCGGCAGGTGCCGTTGGTGGTCGTGCTGCGGCCTTCGCGGACGGGCGTGACGGTGCCGTAGTTGCCGCTTTCAGGGTTGTTCCAGCGGACGGTCTGGCCGATGGGCGCGGTGTAGGCGCGATCCCAGGCCTGCGAAGCCGCTGCGCGGTCAGCCGCGTCGAGCGATTTACCGATCGAGGAACCTGCGAGACCGCCGAGAACAGCGCCAACGCCGGTTGCCCATTTCGCGCCGTTGCCTTTGCCCATTTTGGAACCGACAACGCCGCCCAGAACCGCGCCGCCAAGTGCGCCGACCGTCTGCTTGTTGCCCATGCCCCATGCGTTTTGTTCGCCTTGGGGGGCGCAAGCGCCGAGGGAGAGGGATGCCACAAGGGCGAGGATCGCGAGTTTGGATTTCATTTCAGTGTACGCCTTTCATAAGATGGAAACTTCGGGAGACTGCCCCAAGGGAATTGCTAAGCGGGCTCATCCGCTTTATATAACTTTCTAGCACAGAGTTAGTTCGCCGCAATATAAGATATCTTTTAGATTGCGTTACACCTGACACGGATGAAAAATGGAAATCCTGCGCGGCCAAGATCCTGTTGAATTATTTCGCGAATGGTTCACGGAAGCATCCCAGAGCGAGGTTAACGACCCTGAAGCGGTCGCGCTTGCCACGGTTTCCGCCGAAGGCCAGCCGTCGGTGCGTATGGTGTTGATGAAGGGCGTGGATGACGAAGGCTTCCGCTTCTTTACGAATCTGGAAAGTCGTAAGGGCAGGGAACTTTCACATAATCCAAAAGCGGCGATGTGCTTCCATTGGAAGTCGTTGCGCCGTCAGGTGCGGGTCGAAGGATCCGTCACGCAGGTGCCAGCCTGGGGTGTCGATGCCTATTTCAAGACGCGCCACGTTCTCAGCCGTCTTGGCGCATGGGCCAGCCGCCAGTCG
>JADYYV010000002.1 GCA_020853455.1 Alphaproteobacteria bacterium
TCGGACGCGCCCTCGATCAGGCCGGGAATATCGGCCAGCACGAATTCCTTGTCATGCGTGCGCACGACACCAAGGTTCGGGGCGAGGGTGGTGAAGGGGTAATCGGCAATTTTAGGCTTGGCGCGCGTCACGACCGACAGGAAGGTCGATTTGCCCGCATTTGGCAGACCGACGATGCCGGCATCGGCGATCAGCTTCAGGCGCAGCCAGACGGCGCGTTCCTCGCCGGGCCAGCCGGGGGTGGATTTGCGCGGGGCGCGGTTGGTGGAGGACTTGAAATGTGCGTTGCCGAAACCGCCGTCGCCGCCCTTCAGGAACAGCACGCGCTGGCCGGGGATGGTGAGGTCGAGCAGTTGGGTTTCCTTGTCCTCGTCGAGGATGACGGTGCCCACGGGCACGCGCACCACGATATCCTTGCCGCCCTTGCCGGAGCAGTTGTCGCCCCCGCCATGCATGCCCGCGCCCGCGCGGAAATGCTGGGTATAGCGGAAATCGATCAGGGTGTTCAGGTTGTCGAGGACTTCGAAATAGACATCGCCGCCGCGCCCGCCGTTGCCGCCGTCGGGGCCGCCCATGTCGATGAACTTCTCGCGGCGGAAGGCGATGGCGCCGGGGCCGCCCTTGCCGCTTTCGAGATAGATCTTGGCTTCATCGAGGAATTTCATGGGAATGGATGCCTAAATAAAAACCGGGGAATGGAAATTCCCCGGTCTTTAAAATTCATTACAGACGGAAGCTTATTCCGCCGACTCGTTCGCCGGAACGACCGAGATGTACTGACGGCCTTTCAGGCCGCCGTGGAATTTCACAACGCCGTCGCGCTTGGCGAAGATCGTGTGGTCTTTGCCGATGCCGACGAATTTGCCGGGATGCCATTGCGTGCCGCGCTGGCGCACGATGATGCCGCCGTTGCTGATTTCCTGGCCGCCATAGACTTTAACGCCCAGGCGCTGGCCGGCTGAATCGCGACCGTTTCTGGATGAACCGCCGGCTTTCTTATGTGCCATTTTATATACTCCTAAAGACTAGAAAACTTAACCCGTGATGCCCGTGATCTTCAGAACCAGCAGGTTCTGGCGATGGCCGTTTTTGCGGCGATAGTTCTGGCGGCGCTTTTTCTTGAAGACGATGACTTTATCGTCGCGGATCTGATCCAGCACTTCAGCGCTGACGCTTGCGCCCGAAATGGTGGGGGAGCCGAATTTCGCTTTGCCATCGGCGCTGCCGACCATCAGGACTTCGTTCAGGGTGACTTTGTCACCTTTTTTGGCGTCGAGCAGTTCGACTCGCAGGATATCATCCTTCTTCACGCGATACTGCTTACCACCGGTTTTAATGACTGCGTACATAGCTATGACCGTTTCATTTCAAGTGTTTATCAGGAATCTTTACGGCACGCCATAGGGCGTCCGAGATGGGCAATATACTCGACTGACCTGATATGTCAAGAAATAATGGCGCGTATCTGCCATTTATCGCCGCTGTGCCTTGATATATAATGTCCGGCAGGGGATGTGAAGGGGAATGACGCAGATATTAAATAGTCTAGTGGTTGCCAAGGGGCTGGATACCCAGCATGCCCTTGAAGATATTATGGTTAATAACCTCGAAGGCTATGTTTTCAGCTTCCTCACTCACCCGATCGAGCGCCTGACCGAAATCGACCGCGACCCCGACCTTATATTCATCGACGGCAAAGGCGGCCTTACGGGCGACGATATCCAGCGCATCGTGCGGCTGTTCCCGCGCAAGACCTATGTCGTGCTGGACGACAACCCCGGCATGAAGCGGCGCGTCTATCTGAACATGGGCATCGACGAGGTCATGAGCCTGTCCGACCTGCAGTCCGAGCTGGGCAAGCACCTGCTGGAAAAGCTGCTGGTGCTCAAGGAGCTGGCGGCGGCCGAGGCGCGGATCGAGCAGGGCGAAGAACGCTTCCGCGGCATCATCGAACATTCGAACGATATCCTGGTGCTGCTGGACGCCGCGGGGATCATCCTTTACACCAGCCCCGCCTTTACCCGCCAGCTGGATTACGAGATCTGGGAGGTGATGGGGCAGCCGTTTTTCAGCTTCCTGCATGCGAGCGACAAGGTCGAATTCGAGGACCAGTTCCGCTGGCTGGCGACCCACCATTCCGGCGAGGACGCCACGCCGACCTCGTTCAAGTTCTGGCACAAGCGCGGCGTCTGGCTGGATTTCGAGGCGAGCGGGTCGAACCTGCTGCGCAACGTGACGGTGCAGGCGGTCGTGCTGCATATGCGCGACGTGACAGCGCACAAGCAGGCCGAACATGAGCTGGCCGAATACCGCAAGCGGCTGGAGGTGCTGGTCGAGGAACGCACGCAGGAAGCAGCCGCCGCCAACCGCCGCGCCGATGCCGTGATCGCGGCCAGCCCCGATGCCCTGATCGCCATCGACGAAAACGGCATCATCAGTTTTGCCAGCCGCCATTATTACAGCCTGTACCCGCACAGCGCCAAGCTGCTGCAGCCGGGCGTGCATGTGATGGACGCTTTCGAGGTCGTGACGCACGAGGTCGGTCTTGAAAAAGGCGAGCCGCGTTACGAAGACATGAAGGAATGGTGGAAAAACCCCAAGGGCAGCAAAGAATACAAGATGCATAACGGCACCTGGGTGCGGATGCAGGCGCGGCGGATTCCGGCCACCAACGGGATCGTCATTTCCACGACCAATATCACCGATTACAAACGCCAGCAGGCCTTGCTGGCGGCGCAGACGGCGGAGCTGGGCGTGGCGCTCGCCAAGGAAAAGGCGGTTGTCGAGCAGCAGAAAACTTTCGTGTCGATGGTCAGCCATGAATTCCGCACGCCGCTGACGATCATCGACGGCAACGCGCAGATCATCCATAAACGCGGCGATACGATCGGCAAGGAAGCGCTGGAAAAACGCACGGCGACCATTCGCGCCGCCGTTGACCGGCTGGTGCGGCTGATCGAAACCATCCTGTCGGCGCATATGATGGAAAGCGGGAGGCTGGAACTGCAGCGTGGCGCCTGCGATTTGTCGCATATCATCCGCGAAGCCGTGAATGACCAGCAGGATATTTCCCCGGGCCATGTCATCCGGTTCGAGGCGCGGAACGTGCCCAAAGTCATGTTCCTTGACGACAAGGTGATCCGTCAGATGATGACCAATTTGTTGTCGAACGCCGTAAAATATTCGCCGGGCGCTGAACGGGTGGAGGTGACGGCCTTTGTCGAGGGAAATTATGTATTCATCGAAGTGCAGGACCACGGTATCGGCATTCCGGCCGACGAAGTGGAGAAAGTCTTCGAGAAATATTTCCGCGCCAAGACTTCGGCGGGGATTCCGGGTTCGGGATTAGGTCTCAGCCTTGTGAAACAGTTCGTCGCGCTGCATGGCGGCGAAGTCACCTTGCGCAGCAAGGAAGGCGTTGGTACAGTCGTCACCGTAAGGCTGCCATTAGACAGCCATTAGGGGGAGTGCGATGAAGATACAGTTACGGGAGGGCCCGATGGCCAAGATTCTGCTGATCGAAGACGAAGCGCCGGTGCGTGAAATGCTGCTGGACGAACTGACCGTGCAGGGCCACAAGGTGATCGAGGCCGCGAACGGCGAGGAAGGTTTGCAAAAATTCCTCGAGACCGAACCCGACCTGGTGCTGTGCGACCGCGCGATGCCGGGCATGTCGGGCTTCGATGTGCTGGAACGTATCCGCGGCGCGCATCCGCAATTCATCGATGTGCCGTTCATCTTCCTGACCGCGCTGACCGACGCGCGCGACAAGGCCGCCGTCGATCACCTCAACCCCGCCGCCTATATCGAAAAGCCGGTGGATTTCGAGATGCTGTCGTCGCGCATCGAAACGCTGCTGAAGGGCGAGCAGTAAACCCTGCCGCGCCGCTATGCCGTCTTGGGATCCGGCTTCCAGGCCGCGACGAATTTATCGGCTTCTTTTATCTGGCTATTCGTCAGGCGCGCCGCGACCTCGTCGCGTTCCTTTGCGGCGTCAAGCCCGTCGGCGATGCCGAGGCTGAACCAGATATAGGATTGCACATCGTCCTTCGGCACGCCGTCGCCGACCGCATACATCACGCCCAGCTTGCATTTCGCCTGTTTGAAGCCGTTGTTGGCGGCCATCAGAAACCATCCGGCCGCAATTGAAGCATCGCGCGGCACACCCATGCCCTTCAGGTATAATTCGCCAAGGTTGTCCATCGCACCTGTGCTGCCCAGCGCCGCGCCAAGGCGGAACCAGTTATGCGCGGCGGTCAGGTCTTTGGCGACGCCGCGTCCAAGGATGTGGAGGATGCCGAGGTTGTTGTGGGCAAGGCGGTCGCCTTTTTCGGCGGCCTTGCGGTACAGGGCGGCGGCCTGCTTTTCGTTTTCCGGTACGCCGCGGCCTTCCAGGAACAGGCCCGCCAGTTTGTTGATCGCTTCGGCATTCTCGGCGCTGGCGTATTTCTGCAACATAGACAGGGTCGATGTTTCGACCAGCGCTTCTTCGGGCGGATAGCCGCGCGAGAGAGCGAATTTGATCCCTTGCGGTAATACCTCGCGCCCCTTGGCGGTCAGGGTGTAGCCGGTGGTCATGTCGTTCAGGGCGCGGGCGGCACGGCCGGGGTTATCGTCGGGCAGGGCTTCCGGGTGTTCGGCCGCCAGCCCCATGCGGGCGAGCTGGGCGAGGAAATGGCCGTTGGCGGAATCCTGCTGCGTCAGGATCTGGGCATCGGGCGCTGCCTGCAGGCAGGCCTGCAGCACGGACAGGTCGGCGGGTTTCAGCGCCCAGATCAGCGCCAGCAAAATGCGTTTGTCGTCTTCGGTCACGGTGTTCCTCCGACCCGCAGATTATCAGCGCGTAGCGCAAAGCAAAACCCCCGGACTGTGCGTCCGGGGGGTTTTCAATTTTTGGGTAACCAAGTGGGGTTTTGGGGTTTCAGGGGAGTTTAGCTGCCTGCTTGATTACCCTGGCAGGCCGAAGCCTACCAATCGCGAATTCTGTTTGTCGCTTGAATTGTCTTACTGAAGTGATTGCAGATTAATCTGTAAGCGATTCAAAAGGCAAGCAGAATTTGTTTTGTAACTGGGTGTTACATTACATAACCACCTGCGATTCTGCAAGCTGAATCCATGTAAATCTTCGTTGACAAAAGCAGTTAAAAATTAACTTTAACTAACTAATTCAAATTATTGTTTTATTTTAACTTTTTGACTTCCGCGAGAACTTCTTCGGCATGACCTGCAGCCTTCACTTTTCGCCAGATATGCCGGATGACGCCGTCGGCATCGACAAGGTAAGTGGCGCGTTCGATGCCCATATAGGTCTTGCCGTAGTTTGTCTTCTCGACCCATGTGCCGAAGGATTCGCAAATGCTGCCGTCATTGTCGCTGATAAGCGTAAAGGGCAGCTCGAATTTCCGGGTAAACTTCTCGTGCGACTTGAGGTCGTCTTTGGAAACCCCGAAAACCTTTGCATTCATTTTGGTGAATTTGGGCAGGTTGTCGCGGAAGGCGCAGGCCTCGATGGTGCAGCCGGGCGTGTCGTCCTTCGGGTAAAAGTAAATGACGGCATTCGACCCTTTGAGGTCTTTTGCGCTGATCGGGCCTTTGTCTGTCACGCCCTTGAACGCGGGTACTTTATCGCCGACTTCCAATGTCATTTCGCTTTCTCCTCAGGTGCTGGTTTCGCCGCGTCGATAATAAATCCGCCAAATGATTGCTGGCTTTCCGGCATGCTTTTGCGCAACGCATCGTAATCGGGCACGGTCGAGGTGCGCAGCATGAAAGGGATGCCTTCCTTGCCGATACGCGTGACGGTCTGGGCAAGCGTTTCGCCCTTGGCCGTCACATCGTCGAGGTAATAGACGAAATACTCGACCGACTTCAGCATGTTGCCAAGCTTCGTGATGGTTTCCTGCGGGTATGTGAGCGGGGTGCGGCGCAGGCCGATGACGACCCAGTATTGCTGCTCGAAATAGCCGCGTATGCCGTTGGTCAGCGGGCTGAGGCCGTCAAGGTCGGGCGTTTTGCTGAGGTAGTCTATATATATGTCGTTGACCGTGCTGGTATGTTCGACCCAGGGTTTGATCGCGACCGCAATCGCATCGAAAAGGGGCGACAGCCTGCCCGGCAGGCTTTCCATTTTGAACAGCGGCATAGACGACTGCTGTGTCAGGCCCGTGGGCGGAAGCGGCGAGGGGGTAATCGTGGGCGGATCGCCGGCAATGTCGCCGGCCCAGAAAATACCGGATGCGGTCTCGTCATTCTTGACGGCGGCGATATCCTCCGTGCGCGTGACGAGCGTATAGGCGGTCATCGTGACCTTGTGCGACACGAAAGGCTTCGGCTGCATGTCGTTCCACGAGTTGTAGCCGATAATGAGCGCGAGGATCAGTAAGCCCGCCGCTACCAGCCTTTTATCGGTCTTTTGCCGCCACATCCTCGCCTCCAGGCCATTACTGCGTTACGATTATTGGCGATTTCAGGTTTGAATACAACCGCAAGGCCTGAAAGCTTTGCCTTTTTCGATAATATCGACTATATAAGTCCCCGAAAGGTCTGGTTATTTCATGAGCATCGCATCACATGCCGGTAAATTCGCCGCCCCGCGCACCGACGCACAGGGGCGTATTCCGCTGATCGGGCTGAACCCCGAGGAGCTGAAAGAGGTATTGTCGATCCACAACCTGCCGGGCTTCCGCTCCAAGCAGGTCTGGCATTGGCTGTATCATCGCGGCGTGCGCGATTTTGAAAGCATGGCGAACCTGCCCAAGGACCTGCGCGCGACCCTGACCGAAAAATATTCCATCGAACGCCCGAAGCTGATCACCGAACAGAAATCCGAAGACGGCACGATCAAATGGCTGCTCGGCATGTCGGACGGCCAGCAGGTGGAGGCTGTTTTCATTCCCGAAGCCAAGCGCGGCACGCTGTGCGTTTCGTCGCAGGTCGGCTGCACGCTCACTTGCAAATTCTGCCATACCGGCACGCAGCCGCTGGTACGCAACCTGGGCGCGAACGAGATTTTGCAGCAGATCATGTTCGCCCGCGACGCGCTTGACGAATGGCCGGCCAAGGACAAAAAAGACGAAGGCCGCGACCTGACCAATATCGTCATGATGGGCATGGGCGAGCCGCTGTATAACTACGACAACGTCGCAAAGGCGCTGAAGATTTGCATGGACGAGGATGGGCTGGGTATTTCCAAGCGCCGCATCACGCTGTCCACCTCCGGCGTCGTGCCGCAGATCGTGCAATGCGGGGAAGAACTCAACGTCAATCTCGCGATTTCGCTCCATGCGCCGTCGAACGAATTGCGTTCCTCGATCATGCCGATCAACAACAAATACCCGCTGGAGGAATTGCTGGCCGCCTGCCGCAATTACCCCGGCCTGTCGGAAAACCGCCGCATCACGTTCGAATATGTGATGCTGAAGGATGTGAACGACAGCGACGAACAGGCGCATTCGCTGGCGAACCTGCTGCGTGCGATCCCGTGCAAGATCAACCTGATCCCGTTCAACAGCTGGCCGGGCAGCGGCTATGAATGTTCCTCCGGCAACCGCATCGACAGCTTTGCCAGAATATTGGAAGAAGCGGGTTATGATGCGCCGGTGCGCCGCGCGCGCGGTGCCGATATCCTTGCCGCCTGCGGCCAGTTGAAGTCGGAAAGCCAGCGCGTGCGCGTGACTCCGCCCGGCAAAACGGCCGAAGACGGAAAAACAGCCTGATCCCCGCATAAACCCGCTATTCATCCCCGTCCGTCTTTCGCTATGATGGACGCGGAATTATATGCAGGAATATATTTTATGGTCGATCAGCCGCAGCCGCCAAAATCAGAACCTTCCGCGTCCCCGAAAACAGCAGTGAAACCTGCGCCGCAATCCAGCCCTTCGAAAAAGAAGGGTGCGGAAATCCTGATGGGGGCAGTGATCGTCGTGTTCGTTCTGGCGGGCCTGATGATGATACCCGCCGTGCGCGGCGCGATTTTCGGAAGCTCCGGCGATGTCGATGCGACGGCGCTGGCAATACCCGGAAAACCTGTCATCGACAAACCCCGCAGCGAAACGCCGATGGGCGAATACACGCAATATTTCGGCGCGCGTAAAAGTTTCGTGATCGAAGACAACAATGTGCAGCGCACCCAATACTATTATCTGGTCAAGCCGCAGAAGGCGGAGCCGGGCGTAAAATATCCGCTGGTCATTTTCTTCCATGACGAAAAAGGACAGGCCGACGGCGCGGTTCAGTTGTTGAGCCAGCGCGCCAAGCTGCCGCCGTTCTACCTGCTGGTGCCGCAGGCCCCCGCGAAAAAAACATGGGCGGTTCCCGAAAAGTTTTCGGGCCAGGAATTCGGCAAGAGCAAGACGGCGGCGCTGTGGACATCGAAAAAATTCCCCGAAGGCAGCCAGACGCTGAAAGACGTGCTGATTTTAGTCTCGCGCCTCTTGCCCACGCTGCAAATCGACGACGAACGCCTGTATGCCGTCGGCTGCGGCGAGGGCGGCATCGGCGTCTATGGCGCGCTTGCCAAGTTTTCGGATTTCTTTGCGGGCGGCCTTGTCGCCAGCGGGCTGTGGAGCTTTAACGACGCGCCCAAGATGCTGCGCACGCCGGTCATCATTTTTCACGGATCGAAGGACAAGCAGACCGACGTGATCGCGGCGCAGGGCATGTCGCAGGTGCTGAAGCAGCTGGGTGGCGTTGTTTCGTACAACGAACTGACTGATCTTGACCGCAACTGCGCGGATCCGCGCCAATATACGGCGGGCATCATGAACTGGCTGTTCGGCCAGCGCCGCATCGTTATCCGCCAGGCCGCGCAGCCCGAGGACGACGGCTTGCAGCCTGCGGGATATATGGGCGAAGTCGCGCCGCCGTCGCCTGTGCCCGCCGTGCCGCCGACCAAGCCTTAAGCGGCCTGTTTTCGCCGGAACAGCGACGGCCCGAATTCAACCATCAGGATGGCAAAGATAATCAGGCCGCAACCTGTGGCGCTTGTCGCTGTCAGTTTGTCGCCCATCAGCCAGATGCCGAAGATGGCGGCGAAGACGGATTCACCACTCATGATGACCGCGGAATCCGAGGCGGGGGTGTATTGCTGTGCGACCACCTGCAGCGTATAGGCGATCCCGCCGGAAATGGCACCCGCATATAATATCGCCCAGCCCGCCTGCCGGATCGCCGTCCAGTCCGGGTTTTCAAAAACGAAGGTCGCGATGATGGCGACAAGCGCGACGCTGGCATATTGCAGCAGGCAGACGCGGAAGGGCGCCTGCCATTTCTGCATGATGCGGCCGATCAGCGCGACCTGAAACCCGAAGCCGACAGCGCAAAGCAGCACCATCGCATCGCCACTGTTCATATGCGCCATGTCGAGCCCGCCCGACAACATGCCGATACCGGCAACTGACAGCAGCGCGGCCGGAAAAACCAGTTTGGACAATTTTTGCTTATAAACGGCGGCGCAAATAATGGCGGTGAACAGCACATATAACCCCGTCAGGAAACCCGCATTTGTGACGGTGGTGCGCACAAGCCCCGCCTGCTGGAACAGCACGCCTGCCGAAAAAGCCGCGCAAAGCAGGCCAAGGTCGCGAAAGACATTTCTGCCGGGCAGGGGGCCGCGTTTGTGTTCGCGCAGGGCAAGCGGCAGCACCAGCAGCGCCGAAATACCGAACCGCGCGGCAACGAAAGTATAGGCGCCAACATGATCCATCGCGTCTTTTTGCGCAACGAAAGCCGCGCCCCAGATGAGCGCGACCAGCAGCAGGATAAAGTCGGCCTGAAGGCGTGTCATGCGATCACGGCTCGACGAAGCTCTGGACGCATTCGGGGAAAGCGCCTTCGATCACGCGCGCCTGCCCGCCGGCGATCTGGCATTTTTCGATGATCTTGTTCGCTTCGTCGTCGTCAAAGAAAAATTCTCCTGCGGCGGCGGGGTTATAGGTGATGGTCAGCGTACATATTTTTTTCAGTTCCGGCGTCACGTCTTCCTTGTGGTCTTCCTTCGCCATGCAGTCCTGGTAGTTCGCGGGGAAAACATATTCCGGATTGTAGAAGGTGAATTTGCATTCGTATTCAAAAGGCGGCATTACATCCGGCATATGCTGGCGCTTGCACCGCAGCGCCGTCATGCGCGTCAGGTCTTCGGACGCTTCGTATTTGCAGGTGAATTTTTTCAGGAATTCGTAATGCGGCGAGCTGAGGCGGCAGGCCAGATAATCTTTCGTCGCATCGCCGTTGTTTTTATCCTCGGGCACGATATAGGTGCATTTCTGTTCGGTGATCGTGGTGTAGGGGGCGTCCTTTTTGCAGCTCGCATAGCTGTCGGGAAGCTTATGCTCCTCGGTCGCGACTGCCTGCGGCTTGGCTTGTTCCGCTTTCGCTTCTTCAGGTTTTGCGTCTTCTGCAAAAACGGCGGCGCTGCAAAACAGCATGGCGGCAAAAACACACAGGCGGATGACGTTAATCATGAAACCTCGACAGTTCGAATTCGTGGCCGAAGGGGTCGCGGAAGGCGATGGATTTCATGTTCGGGTCTTCAAGCCCGTCCACGATCACCTCTGCGCCCAAAGCGCGGGCACGCGCAATATAGCCGGGCAGCGCGTCGTCGGGAAACTCGAAAACGGGTACGCAGCCGGAACCCGCAAACACATCGCCCGGATTTTGCAGGAAGCCGAGCCGGATATTGCCGCAATTGATCTCTTTCCAGCCGTAAAAGTCCTTATGAGGGGCGGTCGCGAGCAGTTCTGACCAGAAAGCCGCAGCCTTGGCAGTATCCGGAACTTTGAAATAAATGGTCCGTATTTTCATGGTCTTAGCCTATATCACGGTAATAAAATGTAAAGAAATCATTGCGTTGCACATATAAACGATAATCTTCTTTTCCAGAAACGTAATTTCTATATACTGGTCAGCGCGATACGGAGTCGCAAAGTTACGGATTTTACAGACCTATGCCTGAGACGATCGATTTTATCGACGTGCACGACTATTTGGTGAAGAACGATGTTGCCGATCCGGTGACCATCGTCAAGCACGGGAAGCCGCATGCCGTCATGATCCCTTACGAGCTTTTCGAGGCGCTGCAAAACAGCGGCCGGAAGGCGATCCATGTAAGCGAACTCAGCGCCGATGATCTGGATGCGATCCTCAACAGCGAAATTCCGGAAGAATGCAGGAAATTCGACCACGAGGTGAAAAAGAAATGACCATTTACGTTGATCCCAAACCCGGCATGGTCGTCCGCTACGGTTATCTCTGGGCGCGTCAGGCGCGCATGGGGCAGGACCACGGCGAAAAATTCCGCCCGAGCCTTATTCTTGCCGTGCGCAACGAAGACGACAAAAAATACGTCTATGTCGCGCCGATCACCCATACCGCGCCGTTTTATCCCGAAGAGTCGATCCTGATCCCGCCGGAAACCAAGGCGCGCCTCGGCCTCGACAGCGAAAAATCTTGGATCATGGCGAACGAAGTGAACAAATTCGAATGGCCCGGCCTTGATATCCGCCGCGTGCCCGACCGCCGCGAACGCAGCCAGTTCTATGGCTTCGTGCCGGGCGAGCTGCTGCAACAGGCGCGCGACAAGATGAAGGAAATGAACCTTCAGCACCGCTTCAATACCGTCGCCCGCGATGTGCAGCCCGTGCAGGTCGTGAACAACACGCAACTGCTGCCGCAGGTCGCCATTCCGCGCCCGCAGCCGCAGAATTTCCGGCACGGCTGAACTGTTCCTGCTTATGGTATCTAAAAACGGCGTGTTTGCGGGGTAGATTTACCGCGCGAATCTTGCATAATGCCTGCGTTCATACAGCAACGCATTTTTCAGGGGCATTTTATCATGTCATCCCTCAAGCCTTTCGATCCCGCCGCGCGCCTGCCGTCCCCGGAAGAAGTGGAGGGGTTCTGCACCGCCGCCCAGCGCGGCGATATCTCATTTGTGCGCGATATGCTGGACCAGTTTGCGGGCGGCATCGTGAATGCGCGCGACAATATCAACGCCCGCGCCATTACCTGGGCTGCGTTTTCAGGCCATACGGAAGTCGTCGAGCTGCTGCTGCAGCGCGGCGCCGATATCGATGCCGGCGGCACCGAAAACAAGCCCGCGCTGACATGGGCGATCAGCGGCAACCATCACGAAACGGCGGCGGCTCTCCTGAACCGCGGCGCATCGCTTGACGTGAAGGACGATAGCGGTCGCACGCCTGTCGATTACGCGCAGCATAATCCCGGCATGATGGCGATGATCGAAGACCGCCGTGCCGAATTGGCGGAACACGAACGCCTGCACGGTCTTGCCGCGCAGGAAGCGGCTGCCCGCGCCGCGACCGCCAGCCGTCTGGAGCAGCTGAAAAAAGGCGCGCCGGGCAAGTTCAAGCTGCCGGGTTCGCCCAAGCCGTAAATTATTTTTTGTCCTGTTTATGCAGTTTTTCCAGCGCGGCTTCGGCCTGCGTGTTGCCCTGCGCCGCCGCTTTTTCCAGCCAGAATTGCGCTTCCTGCGGATCGGGCGGAATGCCGAACATATCGGTCGTCATGCCGACGCCCAGCACCAGCTGCGCGCGCTCATGACCTTTATCAGCGGCTTTCTTGAGCCATGTCAGGCCTGAAGCGGCATCTTTCGGCATGCCGTTGCCGGTGATTTGCAGCATGCCAAGCATGAACATGCCGTCGGGATCTTTGTTGTTGGCCAGCCGCTGGATTTCCTGCAGCTTGTCGGGCGCTGTTTCAATGGTGCCGGTAATGGGGTTGCCCAGTTTCGCGGCGGCGTTCAGGTCTTCCGCGACTGCCGCGCAATCCGTTTTCTTGAATTCGCCCTTCTCGTAATTTATTTTTACGAGCTGGAAACCGACCTGAAACACAAGGTTCGCCGTATAATCAAAATGGCCGTCGAGCGTTTTCTGGTCGATAAACGTGATCTCCTCCATCTGCCGCTTGCGTATTTTAAGTCGCTCGTCGCGCTGCTGCGCCTGCAGCTGGTTACGATAGATATTGAAATTTGATGTGTATTTTCCGGGATTTTTCGCAATCGCGCTGTCATGTTCGGAGCAGTATTTGAGTTTCAGCGCGGTGGACGCAATCTGCATTTCCACATCGGCGGTCTTGGCGAAATCGCTTTCATAGGCCTTGATCAGGTCCTGCTGTTCCTTGGTCAGGTTTTTGACGATGCCGTCA
>JADYYV010000003.1 GCA_020853455.1 Alphaproteobacteria bacterium
GAACATGTCGTGACGGGCGCAGAGGGGGGTGCGGGTTTGGATTCATATTTGCCCTGCGACACCCTGTCATAGGCATCATGCGCCGCGCGCAGTTTTTCCGCCGCTTCCCGGTCGAAATCCGCGCGGCGGTAATCGGGGCTGTCGAGAGGTTTACTGTCGGGCAGCTTCAGGTAATTGCCAAAGCCCATATCGCCGATCTTTTCAATGTCTGCGGTCGTGAGCGGCGCAAAAGGCTTGCCGGCCTTGTGCATTTCCTCCTGCACGGCGGGAGTCGGAATTTTGCTGATGCCCTGCTCGTTATATATCTCTGAAATCTGTCCCTTGAATGCGTCGAACCATGTATCGAATGCAGCGCGCTTGGCAGCCCCGGATGCGACGGATGACGGGTCTGCGAGCGCCTTTTTCTCGTATTCAAAAGCAAGCGCTATGGGCCAGTCTTTCGACCAGCGCATATGATCCCATGCCGCGGGCTTGCCGGTTTCTTTGAGCTTCCAAGCAAGGTCGATCGCGGTCGCCTGCGCGTCTGCCTCCGTCATACGGTTGTACCAGAGGATTTCGATGGGCGACGGCGATTTTTCCTGCAGCGCGTGCAGCACGTTGTTATCCATCTGGCGCTTGTGCTGCAATTCGTGCATCAGCACGGCGACGACGCTGCCCTGCGTGGCAAGGCCTGCAATATTGATTTTCTCCGCAACGGCGGTGAGGTCGGTGCCGTTTATCTGTCGTTTGCTGCAGAACTGGCCACCGCTAACAGCCGGATTTGGGTCCAGATGGATTTTTGGTATTCCTGCCGCAGCCTCGACCAGCGCTGCGCCTTCGGGGATGCTCGCGATGTCCGACAGTGCGCGCTTCAGCCGCAGGTTCTGCACGAAAGGCAGCGCCGTCGCCAGCAATTCGGGCTGGGCCAGCAACACGGGCAGCTTGGAAAGCGCCTCGATGGTCGGGAATACGACCCTCTTCTCGAAATCCGTCCGCTTGGGCCGCGTGAAGGCGCTATTGCCCTCCCAGAATTCCGGCTTCATGCGGTCGAGCGCTTCCTTCATCCCCGGTATGGCGGGCGTGTCGGGCTGAACGGTTATGGCTGGCTCTTGGATATCCATTCCTGAAGCGATCCCCCGACTCTGGATGGCAGCATCGTATTTCTATTTTAACAGATTTTTAACTTTATGGAAATTCAGAGCAAAATCGTTTTTCACTGGCAGTATAATATTTCCATATGAAAAAATGATTAATCCCCTGTTTAGGTTGGGTTTTTCAGCTTCATATTTGATATGCAAAGCATCGCAAGTCAGGCTAGATTATCCCTGCATTTCAACACCAAAAACGGGACATATCCCATGAAAACCGCCCTGCAAACCACCCGCCGCAGCCTTGGCCTGAAAGACGCGATGAACGAGGCGTATCACCTCGATGAAACGCGCTCCATCGACGAATTGCTGAAAAGCATTTCGCTGCAGGCCGACAGCAACACGCGCATCCGCGAAACGGCGCGCGGGTTGATCCAGCAGGTGCGCGACAACCGCCGCAAATTCGGCGGGGTGGATAAATTCCTGAACGAATTCGGGCTTTCGACCAAGGAAGGCATCGCGCTGATGTGCCTCGCAGAAGCCCTGCTCCGCATTCCGGACAGCCAGACAGCCGATAAACTGATCCGCGATAAAATCGGTTCTGCCGACTGGGACAAGCATATCGGCAAGGCCGACGACCTGTTTATCAACGCATCCACATGGGCGCTGATGCTGACCGGCAAGGTGATTGCCGATGTGGCGGAGGGTGAAACGGAAGAACCCGTTTCCAACATCGCATCACGCATGGTGTCGAAACTGGGCGAACCGGTGGTGCGCCGCGCGATGCTGCACGCCATGAAAATCATGGGCCAGCAATTCGTCATGGGTCGCACGATCGAGGAAGCTTTGGCAAATGCCGTGGATGCGGAGAAAAACGGATCGCGCCATTCGTACGATATGCTGGGCGAAGGTGCGCGCACATCCGAAGACGCCGAGCGTTATTTCAACAGCTATTCGATGGCGATCGACGCGATTGGCAAATCCGCCAATGGCCGCGGCCCGATTTCCGCGCCCGGCATTTCGGTGAAACTCTCCGCGCTGCATCCGCGTTTTGAATACGGCCATCGCGATACCTGCGTGCCGCCGCTGTCGGACAAGCTGCTGGCGCTCGCACAGAAATGCGCGGGCTATGGCATCGGCATGACGGTCGATGCGGAGGAAGCGCATCGCCTGGAAACCTCGATGGAAATTATCGAGAATGCGTTCAGCAATCCTTCGTTGAAAGGCTGGGATGGTTTCGGCCTTGCTATTCAGGCCTACCAGAAACGCTGCTCGCGCCTGATCGGCTGGCTGGAGGCAGTGTGCGAAGAAAACAACCGCAAGATGATGGTGCGTCTGGTGAAAGGTGCTTATTGGGACAGCGAGATTAAATACGCGCAGGTCAACGGCCTCCCCGGCTATCCCGTCTTTACGCGCAAGAATGCGACAGATGTTTCCTATATCGCCAATGCCAGCCGCATGATGGCGCGCCGCGATATTTTCTATCCGATGTTCGCAACGCACAACGCCTATTCGGTTGCCACGCTGATCGAGCTGGCGGGCGCGGACAAGACCGGTTTTGAATTCCAGCGCCTGCACGGCATGGGCGAACCGCTGTACCACCAGATCGTCGGCACGGAAAAGGGTAAATACCCTGTGCGCGTTTATGCGCCGGTCGGCAGCCATCAGGATTTGCTGCCCTACCTCGTTCGCCGGTTGCTGGAAAACGGCGCGAACACGAATTTCGTGAACCGGTTGCAGAACGACAAAGTGCCGATCGACGAAATGCTGGTCGATCCGGTGCAGTATATTGCCGATTTGAAATCGAAACCGCATCCGCGCATCCAGCTGCCGGAAAATATGTTCGATGACCGCAAAAATTCGCAAGGCATTGAATTCGCCAACAGCCATGTCAGCGACCCGCTGCTGCAAAAGATCGAAGATGCCGCGAAACAGAAATACGTCGCCGCCCCGCTGATTGGCGGCGTGCGCAAGCCGGGCGCAGGCGCGACCGTGTTCGACCCGACCGATAACCGCCGCGAGATTGGCACGGTCATGCAGGCCGATGAAGCCGATATTCAAAAGGCGCTGCAAACGACAACGGCTGCCTTCCCCGCATGGAAAAATACCCCTGCTTCGGAGCGCGCCGCAATGCTCGACAAAATGGCCGACCTGATGGAACAGGATATGCCTGCCCTGATGGCGCTGCTGACGCGCGAAGCGGGCAAGACGCATGTGGACGGCGTGGCCGAAGTGCGCGAAGCGGTCGATGTCTGCCGCTATTACGCCGCCGAAGGCCGCAAGCATTTCCCCGATGGCGGGCAGGTGCTGCCGGGACCGACGGGTGAATCGAACCGCCTGTTCCTCGAAGGGCGCGGCGTGTTCCTCTGCATCAGCCCGTGGAACTTCCCGCTGGCGATTTTCTTGGGCCAAGTCGCCGCCGCCTTGATGGCGGGCAACTGCGTGATTGCGAAACCGGCGGGGCAGACCTGCCTGATCGCGATGCGCGCGGTAGAATTGCTGATCAAGGCGGGCATCCCCAAAGACGTTATCGCCTTTATGCCCGTTTCCGGCCGCCTTGCCGGATCGCTGATGGTGCCGGATGAACGCATCGCGGGCGTCTGCATGACCGGTTCGACTGAAACCGCGCAGACCATCAACCGCGCGCTCGCCCAACGCAAAGGCCAGATCGTGCCGCTGATCGCCGAAACCGGCGGGCAGAACGCGATGATCGCGGATTCATCGGCATTGCCGGAACAGATCATCGACGATGTCATCACCAGTGCGTTCCGTTCGGCGGGTCAGCGTTGCTCTGCCCTGCGTGTGCTGTTTGTCGCGGACTCGATTGCGGACAAAGTCATCACCATGCTGAACGGCGCGTGCAAAGAACTCGTGCTCGCTGATCCCATGAACCTCTCGACCGATATCGGCCCCGTGATCGACAAGGGCGCGCATGAAGGTCTTGAAGAACATGCGCAGCGCATGAGCCGCGAGGCGAAACTGGTTGCACAGGTCCCCATGACGGATGCCGCGAAACAGGGCAGCTTCTTCGCTCCCCGCGCCTTCGAGATCAAGTCGATGGCGCAGCTGATGAAGGAAGTCTTCGGCCCTGTGCTGCACATCATCCGCTTCAAGCCCGATGAATTCGACATTGTCATCAACCAGATCAATGCGACCGGCTACGGCCTCACCTTCGGCCTGCACACGCGCATCGACCCTGTGATGCGCAACGTCACCAGCCGTATCGCGGCGGGCAACTGCTACGTCAACCGCTCCATGATCGGCGCGGTCGTCGGCGTGCAGCCCTTCGGCGGCCAAGGCCTCTCCGGCACCGGCCCCAAAGCCGGCGGCCCGCATTACCTGCTCCGCTTCGCCACGGAAAAAACGCTGACCGTCAATACGACGGCGAGCGGCGGGAATACGACGCTGGTGAGTTTGACGGAGGAGTAAAAGTGCGCCTGCTTATTGGCCTTATTGCGCTTGCATTTTTTATGGCTTCGTCAACGGCGATGGCGATGCAGCCACGTCAATACACCGACGATGAAAAGGAATTCTTCAAGACTTTCTATGAAAGTTGCAAAAAGTCGATTGATGAAAACTTATCCGAAAAGGATTTTCAAAAAACCATTTGTTTTGCTCACATTAAAGGCTCCGACGAAGCGGCCTCAGAAATATCTATGTCTTTCGGATTTGCATTAATGGGCGCAGTGGAGACATGCAGAGATATCAAGGAGTCACTTGAATTTGTTTCAAAAAGGTTATGTGCTCCGGATAATCTTACGCCATATCAATTTGCGCGGGACTATGTGAGGTTTGTGGAAAGCGATGAATACAAGCCCCGCTACGATTGGGCTATAATAGTAAATGACGGCGCAGGTACTGTCGCAAACGAAAAACAAATGCAGAAGGTGACCAAGAAATATTATCAATCGCCCGCAGATTTATATTTCCAAATTTACGCATGCAAACCAACAACAACTGGTAAAACTCCAGATGACCACTAAGTGCCACACCAGCGAACTCTGGCAAAACCGCACCGTCGGGTTGCTCGGCGGGTCGTTTAATCCGGCGCATGAGGGGCATCGGCATATCAGCCTTTATGCGTTGAAGATGCTGGGGCTGGATGCCGTGTGGTGGATGGTGTCGCCGCAAAACCCGCTGAAATCGAAAAAAGATATGGCGCCGCTGGCGGATCGCATGGCAAGCGCGCGCGCCGTGTCGAACCACCCGAAAATCCATGTGACGGATATCGAGCAGCATTTGAACACGCGCTACACGACCGACACCCTGCGCGCGCTGCAGGCGCATTTTCCGCGCACGAAATTCGTCTGGCTGATGGGCACCGACAACCTGCGGCAATTCCACCGCTGGCAGGAATGGCAGGAAATTTTCAAGATGGTGCCCGTCTGCGTCCTCGACCGCC
>JADYYV010000004.1 GCA_020853455.1 Alphaproteobacteria bacterium
GTGACGACCTGCATCATCAGCGCCATGCCGGCGGTCGATGCCTTGATGCACCATTGTTCGGCCAGCTTGCGATACAGCTGCACGGCCGAGAGCGAACCTTGTTCAACCAGCGCCTTGCCGAGGCGGATGCCGGTTTCTTTCTGGGTGGCGAGTGCTTTGTCCAGCTGGCATTTCGTGATCAGGCCGCTGTTGACGAGCAGGTCGCCCAGTTTATAGCTGCGCACGGTGCAACCGACAGAGCGGATGAAATTTCCGTGGATATCGGGGGTGTGGGAAGCGGTTGATTCTGTGCGCTGCTCTTTTTGTAACTGCATACGATCACTGCCCTTTTTCGTATTTTGCGACTGCTTTGTAACAGTTCAATAATACGCAGGTGTCATTAACAAACTGCTAAGATGGCGAGATTATCGGGAACCTTTTTGAACTTGAGGCGCATACCTTATTATGATAAAAATTCAGCAATATTATTATCACCCGTTATTGGCGGTCATATGCTTGAAAACTCAGCCCTTTTTAAAGACCTGACGAAACTGGGCGCGGCGCGCGTCCTGTGCCTTGGCGATGTCATGCTCGACCGTTTCGTTTATGGCGGTATCGAACGCATTTCCCCCGAAGCGCCGATTCCCGTGCTGCTGGTCGAGCGGGAGAAGCACATGCTGGGCGGTGCCGGCAACGTGGTCGCCAATATCGCGGCGCTGGGCGCCAAGGCCGTGCTGGTCGCCGTGGTGGGCAACGATGCCGCCGGCGCCGATGTCGCCAGACATCTGGACGAGCTTGGCGTCGAGGCGCAGCTGGAAACAGCACCGGACCGTTTCACGACCGTCAAAAGCCGCTTCGTATCGGCAGGGCAGCAGATGCTGCGCGTCGATCGCGAAAAAACCGCGAACATTCCGGCCGAAGTCGAAGACCGCATCATCGCGCGCGCGGAAAAAGCGATCCCGACCGTGGGCGCGGTCATTTTGTCCGATTACAAAAAAGGCCTGCTGACCGAACGCGTGGTGTCGGGCGTGATCGACATCGCGCGCCGCCACAATGTGCCGGTCGTGGTCGATCCCAAGGGCACGGATTTCTCGCGCTATCGCGGCGCATCGGTCATCACGCCGAACCGCAAAGAACTGGAAACCGCAACCGCGATGAAGGCGGGCACCGATGAAGAAGTGCGCGCGGCGGCGATGAAGATCATCACCGGCTGCGGCGTTCCCGCCGTGCTGGCGACGCGTTCGCGCGACGGCATGTCGCTGGTGACGGGCGACGAAAACCCGCTGCACATTCCCGCCAATATGCGCGAAGTCTTTGACGTATCGGGCGCTGGCGATACCGTGATCGCGACTTTTGCCTCCGCGATGGCCGCGAAAATCCCGATGCGCAACGCGGCGCTGCTCGCCAACATTGCGGCGGGCATCGTGGTCGGCAAGCCCGGCACCGCAACCGCGCGCCCCGAAGAAATCGAAACCGCGATATCCGGCGGTTACGCGATGGAAAAACAGGCCTATCAGCGCAAGACGAAATTCGCCACGCGCGACGGCGCCGCCGAACAGGCCGACCGCTGGCGCACACGCGGATTTAAAGTGGGCTTTACCAATGGCTGCTTCGACCTGCTGCATCCCGGCCATGTGGCGACGCTGCGTCAGGCGAAGGCCGCCTGCGATTATCTGGTGGTCGCAATCAACAGCGACGCATCCGTGAAGCGCCTGAAGGGCCCCACACGCCCCGTGCAGGACGAACAGGCGCGCGCCGCGATTTTGTCGGCGCTGGAAATGGTCGATATCGTGGTCGTCTATGACGAAGACACCCCCATCGAAACGCTGAAGGCCGTGAAGCCCGACGTGCTGGTGAAGGGCGGCCAGTACAAGCTGGAGGAAGTGGTCGGTTACGACCTGATCCAGCAATGGGGCGGCAAAGTCGTGCGCGCCGACATGGAAGACGGCTTTTCGACTACCAATACCATTGCGAAAATGGCTGGCTAAGGCGGTCGCCCCGCGCTAGGATTTCAGCTGTTCAACAATAAATGACAGCGATTCTGCCGTGGCAAAAAATGTGTTCAGCATTGACCTGCCTTTGACTTCCGCATCCTGCGTGGTGGCGGATAGCCCGCATAGCGGCTGCGATTATCCCGCCGATTTCGATTACAGCTGTGGCCTGCACGAGCTTCGGCAGGCGGAGGATCTGGCGGTCGATCAACTTTATAATTTCATGCCCGCGATCGGCGTGTCCTTGCTGCAGGCGCAGTTTCCGCGCAGCTATATCGATGCCAACCGCGCGGAACTGCCCGTGCAGAAACTTACCGGCGAATATGACGGTGGCGACAGCAGCCTGGTGCGCGGCGTGATATCGCCCCGCCACACGACAAAAATCTATGACCGTAAATTATCCCTGAGCGAGGTGTTCAACCGCGTCGCCGATTACCATCGGCCCTATCACGACCGGCTTTCGGCGATGATCGACGACGCCCATGCGCGGCACGGCAAATCGGTTCACCTGAATTTGCATTCCATGCCATCGACCATCAATCGCGGCACGGGCGTGAACCCATTTGATATCGCCA
>JADYYV010000005.1 GCA_020853455.1 Alphaproteobacteria bacterium
CTTGAAGCGGATCATCTTACGGCTGTCTTCGTCCCACAGGGCAAGGTTCGCGCATTTCAGGCTCTGGCGGATGTTCAGTGTGTTGACCTTCTCGAAATCCGCATAGGCATTGTGGCAATCCTCGAGCTTGTAGTTCGGGATCGACGCGTTCAGGTGGTGGATGTGGTGGAAACCGATATTGCCGGTGAACCATTGCAGTATCTTCGGCAGTTTGTAATACGAGCTGCCCATGACGGCGGCTTCGGCATAGCTCCATTTAGGGCCGTATTCCCAATGCGTGTCTTCGAACTGGTGCTGCATGAAGAACAGCCACTGGCCCGGCCAGTACGCCATCACCAGCGTCGCCGGATAAAGGATAGCGACTTGCGCATAGCCGAGGAAATAACCCGCCACGCCATAGCAGGCGAGCAGCGCGACGTTGAGGCCGATCACGCTGGGCAGCGTCTGGCTGGTGGGCGGCGTATGATATTTCGGCATGGACAGGTAATTCTTCGCCGGCGGGAACCGCTGGAAGAACAGCACATACAGGGGCGGTCCGAAAACCAGCAGCGTCAGCGGATGGCGGTAAAAGCGGTAGAACCGCTGGCGACCCGGCGACAGTGCCTGATATTCCTTGACGGTCAGCGTATCGACGCTGCCGCTGCCGCGACGGTCGAGGTTGCCCGATCCCGCATGGTGCAGGTTGTGCGTGCGGCGCCACAGGTCATACGGCGTGAAAGTCAGCACGCTGATCGCGCGGCCGACAAGGTCGTTCGCCCATTTCTGGTTGAAGAAAGAACCGTGCCCGCAGTCATGCTGAATAATGAACATGCGGATCAAAAGCAGGCCCGCCGGTATCATCAGCAGGAATGTCAGGAAATAATGGCCGTAATGCGCAGCCGCGAAAATAGCCGCCATGTTGCTGAAAAAGAGCGCGCTCGTGCTGAACAGCTGCCAAAGGCTCTTCTTCAGGTCAGCGCCTTTGTAGGCATTGCAATGTTCGGTCATCTGCTTGAAATCGAGAGTTGCGCCAGAAGATGCTGCAACCGGTGCTTCGTCAGGCAAAGCCTGAGCCCTGAGAGAGTTGTCCATGTGTCCTTTTACGCCCTGACCGACTATGCGATCGCCTGTGCCCGTAATCGTGCGGCTATTCCTTAAGTTTACTACAGCCCTCTGTCATAAGCTATAGCCGCTTGGCTATTTAGCAAGCCGTTGAGCCTATTGATAGTTTCGGCACTGATGGGAGGGGAATTTCCCAATGTTCGGGAAAATAATATGAGTCAGAAAATAACATCGCACAGGAAGGAACAAGCGCGCCCCGCCCGCCATTAGCGCAGGGACCTGGAAGGATCATAAAAAGTGGTATTCGAACTTCATTCCACCCGCGACGAGATAGCCGCCGAGGCTGGCGACTTGCCGCTTATCGAGCCGCCTGAAACGCGAACGGTTTTTCTGGGCGGCATCCTGCTTATCCTGTCGTTTATCGCGCTCAAGCTGGGCAGCGCGTTCTTTATCCCGCTGTTTTTTGCCATCATCCTTAAATTCGTCCTTCAGCCTGCGATGCGCGGCGCTGAAAAAATGCGCCTGCCCCGGAAACTGGCTGCAGGGCTGATCGTGCTGATGCTGCTGGCGGGCGTAGGCGGCGTCGCCTCCGTGCTTGCAACCCCGGCGAGCGAATGGATGGAGCGCATCCCGGAAGGCCTGCCGCAACTGAAAGACAAGTTCCGTTTCCTGAGCAAGCCAGTCGAAAAAACGCAGGCAGTGCTGGCGCAGGCGGAAAACATGACCACCGCGCCGGGCCAGAAAATCCAGCGTGTGATGATACAGGGTACGCGCCTGTCCGATCGATTTTTCAACATGACGCAGGTCTTTGTCTCTGCCGCGCTCACAACCATCCTTATCCTGTTCTTCCTGCTGGCGGGCGGCGACACCTTTTTGCGCCGGTTCGTGGAAATACTGCCGACCTTTCGCAATAAACGGCAGGCCGTCGATATCACCAAGCAGGTGGAGGGCGATATTTCAGTCTATCTGGGCACGGTTACCCTGATGAATACCTGCGTCGGTGTCGCAACCGCTCTTGCCATGCGGGCCTTCGGGCTTGGCGACCCTGTGCTCTGGGGTGCGGTTGCGTTTTTGCTGAATTACCTGCCTATCGTGGGGGTTATGCTGGGAACAGCGCTGCTGACCGTCGTCGGATTCATGGAGATCGCCGATTTCTGGATGGCGTTGCTGCCGGCCGCCGCATATTTCGGCATCCATATGCTGGAAAGCTCGGTCATCACGCCGATGCTGCTGGCAAAACGGCTCACGCTCAATCCCGTCCTTGTCATCCTGTCGCTTGTTTTCTGGTACTGGATGTGGGGATTTGCGGGCGCGGTGATGGCCGTGCCGATGCTGGCCATCACGAAGATCGTCTGCGACCGCGTCGAAAAGCTGAGACATTTCGGGCACTTTTTGGGCGCCTGAGATGCCTCGACCGTTTCAATAAATTATATTAGTGAACCTTTGCGCCGCCATGCAGGAGAACGTCATGCAGGTGGACGTCGTGCGCCGAATTTTTACGCAGCACTTCCAGCGCAAGTTCCTGCATGTTGGCCGCGCGCACCGCAACCCACAGCACGATGCCGCCGCGCTGCATTTGCGCTTCGATGGCACGGTCATATTTGCGCCGTATCCATGTCGCCGCAAAATAGCCAAGCGCGCCGCCCGCGAAACCCATGATAGCCGCCGAACCGATGACGACCGCAATCGTATATCCCGCGGCTGCCGCCGATATGGCTCCGGCTACAGCGCCGACATACATTGGCGCGCCGATCAGCGAACCCTCGACCTCGCCCATGATCTCGACAGGGATAAATACCTGGCGGGGCGATGAAGGATCGTCCTTGACCGCATCCGCATGGCGCGGCGCTCCGGCATCTGCCGCCAACGGCGCAATATCGTTGGCGAAAATGCTGATTTCCTGCCGCATAAAGCCCTGCTCCTCCAGCGCGTCAAGCGCATGCTGCAGGTTGACGGCGCTGTTGAAGATGTCGACCGCTTCACGGACGACGGGATTCCTGCTCTCGATCATGGCGACCTCCTTCTCTTAAATCCGATTTGATGGTTTCAACGTCTTTTTTCGCGGCAGCCACGCCGGAAAAACCTGTACGCAGGAAATGCTCCTTTGGCGGCAGTGTTAATGCTTTTCGCCGGACTGCACGGCATACAATCGTGGATCCAGTTCCTTGTCTTTCGGCTCGATCGAATTTTCTTCGGCCCACCACATCAGCAGCTGTTTTTTCTGCGCGGCCAGTTCTTCGTAGCGGCGCATGTGCAGGGAATTTTTCCCGATATGGCGCAAGATGCGCTTCTCTTCATCGCCTTCAAGCTGTCCATCGACCAGCGCCTGAATATCGTAATCTGTCACGTCGTCATTCATTTGCCTTGCCACCGTCACGGTACGGCCCTCCCACTTAATTGGCGAACGTCATGAAATAATAATGAGTTCCCTCAAATACCTCATGGAACCAGTTTGAGCTGTGGGCGGTTGGCATGGGCAGAACAAGGGAAACCTAAATGGCTATCCCTTTATGAATCAACAATAAAACAAGAGGAGACGACCATGTTGCAGTGGGCATTTTCATTCCTGATCCTGGCACTTATTGCTGCATTTCTGGGATTTGGCGGTCTGGCCGTCCTTTCCGTGGAAATCGCACGCATCCTGTTTATTGCTTTCCTGGTGCTGTTTATCATTGCCTATGCCGTACATGCGCTACGCGGCAAAGCGCCGCCGGTGTAACCGCCATGAACAATATGGAATAATAAAAAAATGATGCTCTGCGGAGCATCATTTTTTTATATATTGAGTGCATCTAAATTCGTTAACTCAAGCAGGCCGATGACAATCAACAGCCTTATACCGCTGATCCACAAATACAGGAATTACGGGCTATTCCTGCTGCTGATTCTTGGCAGTTTCGGCGTGATCGCGGGCCTGTTGCTGACGGGCGCGCGCACAGTCGATGACCAGGTCACCTGGATCGAGCATACCGAAAGCATCGTCCGGAAAAACCAGGATCTGCCCCCGCGCATCGAACGCATGCTGGCAAGCGTGCGCGGCTACGCCCTGTCCGGCGACCGTAAATTCGTGACCGATTACACCAGCGCCAAGGCCGAGGTATCCGACATCCTCGCCGACATGAACAAACTGATGCAGGTCATGCCCGAACAATCCGGCAAGCTGGAAGAGCTTCAATCCTATTTCCTGGAGTATTCAAAGCGCCTTGACGCGCAGGAAAGCCTGCCCGCGATGCCGGTGCGCAAGCAAAGCCCCGTCTTGAGCGCCGAGATCATCCGTGACAACATGATCCGCGTCAACAAGGACATGCTTCTGGACGCGCAAAAGACGCTGGGCGAGATGCGCATGGGCATGGCCGAGCAGCGCCTGCACAACCGCCACCGCCTGCTGATCGCCTGCATGGTGACGGCGGTGCTGTTCATGATCATTAACGCCTGGTATCTGGCGGCGCGCATCGGACGCGACCGGGCGGAGCGCAGCCTCGTTGAATCCGAAGACGCCTTTCGCCTTGCCATCGAGGGCGCGAGCGACGGCTTCTTCGAATGGAATTTCGCCCGCGACAGGGCGTTCTATTCCAAGCAATATCTTGCGATGCTGGGTTATGAAGAACTGCCCGTAACCGGCATGCAGGCGATGCATGAACTCCTGCATCCGGACGACAAGGAACGCGTGCTGGGGCAGATCGAACAGTACCGCAGCGGCGAGATCGGCGAATACTTAAGCGTCTTCCGCATGCGCCACAAAACCGGGCGCTGGGTCTGGATCAACGCCCGCGGCCGCGCGCTTTATGACGCAGCCGGGCAGGCTTACCGGCTGGTCGGCGCGCATACCGACATCACCCACATCAAGGCCTATGAAGAAAAGCTTGAAAAGGCCAAGGAGCGCGCGGAAAAAGCCAACCGCGCCAAGACCGACTTCCTGGCGCATATGAGCCACGAGATACGCACGCCGCTTACCGCGATTTCCGGCATCGCCGAAATTTTCGAAGGCACGCAGGCGGGGCTGGATGCAAGACAGCGGCAGCTGGTGCGCACGCTCAGTTCCAGCACCGCGTCGCTGAAGGACCTCATCAACGACATCCTCGATTTCTCCAAAATCGAGAGCGGCGAACTTGACCTCTACGAAAAAGCGTTCGACCTGCAGGAATTGTTTGATCAGGTAGTCAGCATTTTCTCGGTGAAGGCTTCCGAAAAGGGCGTGCGGTTCACCTTTGATTACAGCGCCGTGCGCGGCCTGCAGGTGGTCGGGGATCCCGTGCGCCTGCGCCAGATCCTGATCAACCTGATCGGCAACGCGCTAAAATTCACTCCGCAGGGCAGCGTCACCGTGGTCGCCCGCAGCAACGGCGAGGGCGACACGGCACAGTTGCGCATCGATGTGCAAGACAGCGGCATCGGCATCGCGCCGGAAAACTTCGCGTTGATTTTCGAGCGGTTCAAGCAGGCGGACAGCTCCGTTTCGCGCAAATACGGCGGCACCGGCCTTGGCTTGCCCATATCGCTGCGCCTTGCGCGGCTGATGGGCGGGAATATCCTCGTGGAAAGCAAACCGTCGGAAGGGTCTCTTTTCACCCTGATCCTGCCGCTGCTGCTGGCAGAACCGGCCCCCGCCAAGGAAGACGAGCCCGACATCGACACCGAAGCGGGCCGCCCGCACGATATCCGCCAGAAACGCGTCCTGATCGTGGATGACTACGAGGGGAATATCGTTATCCTGAGCTACCTGCTGGATGGCATGAAATGCCCCTATGATATCAGCCGCACGGGCAAGGAAGGCCTCGATAAATGGCTGGAAACCCGCTATGACCTGGTTCTGATGGATGTCCAGATGCCTGAAATGGACGGATTTACGGCCACCCGCGAAATCCGCCGTACCGAAAAGGAGCGCGGCAGTCCCCGCACCCCCATTATCGGCATGACGGCGCATGCCCTTGTCGGCGACCGCGAGCAATGCATCGACGCCGGTATGGATGCCTATTTACCGAAACCCATCGTCGAAACCGAATTAAGAGCAAAAATTTACGAGATGCTGAGTAGCCCGCTACAGGTTTAAACTTATATTTGAAAACTGACCGTAAGCTTGGGAAAAAATCTGTATCATTTTCAGGCCTAAGACTTTATAAACAAAACATTATTGACATTGATTCCGCATCGGCACAGGGTAACAGCACTTTGCATAAGGCGACCGTTTTAACTATCGATGATGATCAGGACTTACAGATCGTGATGCGAACGTATCTGGAGAACCAGGGCTATCAACTGATGACCGCTTTCAGCGGTGCGGAAACGCTGGCCAAGCTGGATACGGCGCAACCCGATATCATCCTGCTCGACCTGATGCTGCCCGACAACGACGGCCTGTCGCTCCTGACTGCCATCCGCGCCAAGACGCGCGCCCCCGTCATCGTGGTCAGCGGCAAGAACGAAACCGCCGACAAAATCGTCGGCCTTGAGATGGGCGCCGACGACTACCTGACCAAGCCTTTTGAAATGCGCGAACTGTCGGCCCGCATCAAGGCCGTCCTGCGACGCGCCGGCGACAGCGACAAGCCCGTCGACAACGACAAGGACGCGCCGCTGACCAAGGCCAAGAAAGTGGGCTTCAACGGCTGGATTCTGGACCGCCAGCAGTATCAGCTTTTTGACGCGGCGAACACGCCCTCCGACCTCACCACCGGCGAGTTCAAGCTGCTGGAGGCGCTGGTGATGGCGCCGAACCGCGTGCTGTCGCGCGAACAATTGTTCGAACTGACGCGCGCCGGTGGAAAATTCGACGCCTATGACCGCGTGATTGATACGCAAGTCGCCCGTATACGCAAGAAACTGGGCGACGACCCCGCCGCCCCCGCGCTTATCAAGACGGTGCGCGGGGTCGGGTATATGTTCTGCGGCGAGGCAAAACCCCTCGACTAATCCCGTTTCTGCCGCCATGAAAAAAGCCGCCCCGTGAAGGGCGGCTTTTTCGTGCGTGTAAATTGTCGCCGCGTTTAATGCAGCTTGTCGCCTGCCAGATATCCCGCCAGCGATGCCAGCAGAACCGAAGTGCGCGGGTTTTCGCTGATCGGTTTCTCCAGCCCTTGCGTCGCATGACCGAGAGCCGCCAGCAACGCCTCGCCAGTATCTTCGATGCTGTGCTGCGGCTTCAACGCTTTGCGCGCAGCCTCCATGTTACCCGCCGCGACGGCGCAGCAAAGGCCGACAATCAGCGCCGCGCCGCCCGTGATCGTCGCCGCAACCCATGGCACATAATAAACAAGCGCGAAGGCGTGAAGGGCCACGAACAGGAACACGACACCGATAATCAAGAACATGCCGCAGGCCGCCAGCAGGCATATTTCAGTCCTGCGCATGGCAGGCGTTTTGGACGCGCGCGTCAACAGGCTGTTAAGCACCATCTGCGTGATCATAGGCTGGATGACGGCCATGACGGTTACCGGCGCAGCAGGAAATTGGCGAGGATGCCGGCGGCAAAAGCGATGGCAACCGCGCTGCGGGGGTTCGCCTTGACCTCTTCGTCCAGGAATTTAAGGCTTTCATCGCCGCGTTTCATCACGCCTTCCAGTTTTTCGGAAGCGAGGTCTTTCAGCTCGTCGGTTTTCGCGCAGGCTTCGTCTTTCAGCGACTGGCCCAGTGCGCTGACGTTTTCCTTGAGCGATTTCACGTCGTCGCGCACGTCATTGACGTCTGCCGAGAGCTTTTCACCAAGACCGGCGATAGCGCCGTCGGCGGATTTATAGCTTTTATCTGTGTGGATGTTTTGCATGATCTGTCTCCTGCGTTAAAATTGAATTCCGTTGCGTCACTAACACCTGAGGAGCCATAAAGTTCATGGCGATTTAAAGGGTTGTCCGCCAAAAAGAGACGGGGGTCACCGGCGAACCGACGCCCCCCATCCCGGGAAGGTTGGAGCGGAGGAGACTTAGACCCTGTGCTCGTCTTCCCATTCCTTCAGCTGCTTTTCCGCTTCGTCGCGCGCGATGCCATAGTTCTTCTGGATCGTGCCTGCCAGCTTGATGCGGTCGCCATTGATGCGGGTCATGTCATCATCGGTCAGCTTGCCCCATTTTTCCTGTATGGAGCCTTTGAGTTCGTTCCATTTGCCTTGCAGGATGTCTTCGTTCATGTGATGTCTCCCTGTTTAAAGATTGAGATGGATAAGCCCCGGCCCGCCCCTTGCGGAACGGGCCGGAAACTTATGCCGTCACGCTTACTTGTGCGTGTCTTTGAAGGTGTTGAACTTCGCCGTCTGGTTCTGGCTCAGTTTCAGGTTCACGTTGTCGCCGTCGCGGACCAGGCGGCCCGAGTCGAAGTCAACCGCAACCTTGTCTCCGCCCATAGCGAGGACTTTGTCGTAACCGGCGATGATCAGGTCTGCCTTGCCGCCCTTGAGCGACAGGTTGTCGATCGATGCCAGTTTCTTGCCGGCCGGATCGACGATGTTACCGTCCAGCAGGCCTTTCACGGAGTAGCCGTTGGCCGGAATAACGCGGACGTTGTCTTTGTCCGTTTTATCGTAGGAAAATTCGGCCACTTTATCGATCGTCTGTTCGGTAATCGGCATCACTACGTCGCCATCCGCCTGACGCGAAATGATGGAGTCATAGTCGAAAGCAGCCAGTTTGCCGCCCATGCCGGCGAAATCGCCGTCTTTCACGACAAGCAGCTTCGCATCGCCACTCGCGTCGAGGATCACGTCTTCAACGGTTGCGATACGGTCGTTCGACTGGTTCACGACCGGCTTGCCGATGATGCCATCGGCAGTCGTGCGCTTGTTAAAGGTAACGTGCGACGCCTTGACCTTCACATCTTCATCGATGAAAGCTGCCTTGATCTCGTCGGCGGTTTCCTTCAGCGCTGCGGAAGCGTCTTTCGTCGCTTTCGAGAAGTCTTCTTTGGCTTCCGTGTTGTTTTGCTGGCGATCGACGACCGAACCGGTGTCTTTCGCGCGGCTGCCGTAGGATTCGTTCTGGTTGTATTCTTTATTCATTTCTTTGGCGGTTTCAGCCATAGCCGGTGCTGCGAACAGCAGCGCGATTGCGGATACTGCGCCGATCAGGTTGTAGGTTTTCATGGTTAAATCTCCTTGTTGTGTTTTCGTGGGGTCGGGACTCAAACGCCCTTACTCGAAGACAGTTCCCCTGCGCTTTTCATGGGAGGTATTTATATCGAGTAAAAACAATTACATGCCATAATCGCGGGAACGCTTTTCAATTTCCGGCGTTTGCTGACAGGACTTAAACCCTGAAGGAGAACGCACATGAAAAAGACCGGAACATTTATGCTGACCTGCGCGGCTGTCGCCCTGCTCAGCCTGCAGGCAACGGCTGAAACCACCATCATTCGCGAACGCACGGTCGAGGTGCCTGTCGTTGAATCGACAACCACCACGACAACCACGGGCGCGCCTGTCGCCGTGGAAACCACCACCACGACCAGCTCTTCGAAGACATTCACGGAAACGACCGTGGCTCCTTCGGCGCTGCCGCCCGCAACGCGCGCGATCCATTTCGAGGATTTCGACGCGAACCGCAACGGCATCCTTTCGCTGGCCGAAGTCGGCGATATGCTGTTCGGTTTGTATGATACCGACGGCAACATGGTGATCGACAACAACGAATACGAACGCCCCGCCGTGCTGACTGTCACGCCGATGGAAAAGATGACGAAGATCACCTATGACTTCGACAATGACGGCATTGCCGACAAACAGGAAGTCACCTATGAAAAATTCCTGGAATACACGCAATTATCGCGCTTCGACAAAAACAACAACGGCCTGTCGCCGCACGAATTCACCGACAAGCATTTCAACATCGTCGATGTCGATAACAGCAAGGTAATCGAGAAAAAAGAATGGGAAGGCGTATATAACGCCAGCATCGACGCGAAAAACCGCGCCGAAGCCGCGCTGAACAAGTAACGTGCAAGAGCTGCCGGAGCGCCCTCCACGCGCCTGAACCCGTGCTTCGGCTCTACACACCGCCCGGCTTGCCCTGGCCGGGCGGTTTCATTTGGGAACAAAAAACCGGTTGATACGTTGGATATTCGAACATTCTTAAAAGGAGAGCCCCATGAAAGACCAATCTTTGATGAGCAAACTGCGCGCACCCA
>JADYYV010000006.1 GCA_020853455.1 Alphaproteobacteria bacterium
GCGGCAGGCGTTTCAAATGAAACAGCGATATCAGCATCAGCGTATCCAGATGGCTGTTATGATTCGCGACCACAATCGCCGGCCCCTTTTCCGGCAGCAGGTGACGGCGGCGCACCGTCATGCCCAGCAGCAGGATCAGCAGCAGCCGAATGAAGCTGAAGAAAATACGGCGCAATGCTTTGTTCGGTTTATACATGGTCAATAATAAAAGAAGTAGGTGAAGTGGAAGAACAGCGGGGCTGTATAGGTAAGGCTGTCGATACGGTCCATGATGCCGCCATGCCCCGGGATCAGCGTGCCGGTATCCTTGACCCCGATATCGCGCTTGATGGCGGAGATGGAAACGTCGCCCACAAACCCGAACGACCCGATCAGGATGCCCGCCAGCGCGGCATGCAGCGTGTCGAACGGCGTGAGGTAAGGCGCGATCAGCATGGCGGTCACGGTCGTCGTGAATATCCCGCCCATCAACCCTTCCCATGTTTTCTTGGGGCTCACGATCGGCAATACTTTATGCTTGCCGAAACTTTTGCCCCAGACATATTGCGCCACATCGTTGAACTGCGTCAGGAAGACAAGGAACAGCAGCAGCCCCGCCCCGCCTGCGCCATGCGCCTTTACATCGGGCAGCACCAGCAGGAATGCCATATGGCTGAGCGAAAATACGCAGGTCATCAGCCCCCAATGGATCGTGCCGGCGGATTTTAAAAATCCCTCCGTCGCCTGTGAAACAATCATGCGGAAGGCGATAAACAGGAACATATAGACGGGGATGAAGATAATGAACATACCGTACCATTCCATCGCCGCCCAGTAATATTGCGCAGGTATCGCAAGATACGCCCAGAACAGCACGCGCCGGTCCGCGCGGCGAGTCGGGATCATCGAAAAAAATTCCTTGAGCGCAAGGAAGCTCATGAAGCCGAGGAACCACAGCGACACCGTGCGGCTGGCCAGCAGCGCGACCGAAAACACGCCGATCATCACCCACCAGCTTTTGGTGCGCAGGACCAGTTCGGTGTAATCTTTTTCCGGGCGTTTGCGCTTTAGCACATAAACGATAAGGCTCGCCGCCGCCAGCAGCGTCCACAGCAACGCCAGCGCGCACAGGACTTGTTGCGGCGCGTCGGTCATGCCGGGTTTTCCTTCAATGCCCGTGATGCGCGGTTATAGATGGTATAGGCAACCAGCAGCAAGATAGCGGCCAGCGCCAGCGTAAACCACCAGCCGGGCGCAGACCCCAAACCAAGCGCGAAGCCCAGCGTACCGAAGGCCGCCGCGCGGTCGCTCTTGCCCATCGGCCCGTCATAGCGGCGGCTGGCGCCGATCTGCAACCCCACCACGCCGGTCATTTCGCTGATAATCGCCAGCAGGCAGATCAGGATGACCAGCCACGCGCCGCCCGCCGTCACGAATGCGAATGGCAGGTAGAGCGCGGTATCGGAAATGACATCGCCCAGTTCGTTCAGCACAGCGCCCAGACGCGATTTCATGTTGTGTTCACGCGCCAGCATGCCGTCGATCGCATTCAGCGCCATGCGGAAAAACAGGAACAGCGGCAGCAGCAAAAACAGCGCGCGGCTGTCATGCAGCCAGAACATCGACGCGCCGTACAGCACCGATAACACCGTCGCCGCCGCCGTGACCTGATTGGCCGTCACGCCCCTGGCCGCCAGCGTCACCACCAGCGGGCGCAGCAATCCCTGAAACCTGCTTTTCAATTGATAAACGCTTGGCATGCTGTCCCCCCGTCTGATTATAAAGGCGGAGCGTTACCAATCGGTTTAAATAGCATTTACAGAATGAGCCGAAAGTTCATATCACATCAAAGCGCATACGCCCGCGCAATGTTTCGCCGGGCTGCAGGATGACCGTGCCGGTATCCGGAACGCCGCGCGACTGCAGGTTGAAAGCGTCATTGATATTGGTCACGGGTTCGGCGCAGAAAAACGGCGCGGCGGCGGGGATATAAATAACGAAGCTGGCAAAAACAGGCTCGGCCGTGATCTCGACCCCAAGCTTGCGGCCGGGCCAGTCGATGCGCGCTTTGCCGTCCCATCCGGTAAAGCAATGATCGAGCAGGTCGCGCCCATCCATGCCCTGTGACGGCGGACCGAAAGTATCATCGCCCAAGGAAAGTCCGTCGCTGAAATCCCAGGCGAGCGGCGTTGGCGCGACCGCCGCAGGCACGATCTTGTCGCTATGCCACACATACGGCAGGCGCGCTGTCAGAGTCGTCTGCGCATGACGCGGGAAATAAGGATGATGGCCAAGGCCGAAGGGCAGCGCCCGCGCGCCGCGATTGGTGACCGACATCGAAATTTCAAGACCGCGCCGGTCCAGCCTGTACGTCTGCGCGGATTCATAAATATAAGGCGTATGCGGCGCGGGATGTGTTTCAAGGCGCAGCGTCACGCTGTCCTGCGCTTGTGCGGCGACCTGCCACGGCAGCAGCCAGCCGTCGCCGTGCAGCTGGTGCAGGTCGGACGGCGCGCGCGGGCCGACATCGAAAATTTCGCCGCCGAAATTCAGCCGCCCGCCGATGATCCGGTTGGAATACGGCGTCAGGGGAAAGCTGGCGGCATTCAGCGGCGCCAGCGGCTTGGCAGGATCATAGGGCCGGAAAATATCCTGCCCGCCCGCGCGAA
>JADYYV010000007.1 GCA_020853455.1 Alphaproteobacteria bacterium
CCGCCCAGTACAACCAGCTGGACAGGCAAAAAGTCCATGCCGACCTGCTGGCGAACCTGCCCGCGGGCGAGGGGCTGCGGGTGCTGGATATCGGGGCTGGATCGGGCGCGGATGCAAATATGTTCGCCAGCCTTGGATACAGCGTTGTTGCGACCGAACCGGCGGAGAAGCTGCGCGAGATCGGCGTTAAAACCTTCGGGAATAAAAAGATAGAATGGAATGATGATGTGCTGCCTCAACTGCCGCAGGTGACCGGGCGGGGCGGCGCGTTCGATATCGTCTCCGCCGTGGGTGTGCTTCAGTATCTGGATGAAGAAGGTCGCCGCAAATCATTGAAAACCATATTTTCACTGGTTGCTGTCGGCGGCGCTGTGGATATCCAATACCCTGTGCCGGCTTCGCGTGAACACCAATTCACGATTGGAAAGAACGAGGTTACCGATTTTGTTCAGGCGTTTAATCAGGCTGCGGGTGCAACCGCAGAATTCTGCATCGTAATCGACAAGGAAATTCCCGATCACACAGGCCGCAAGGCGCTGGACGGCAGCGACCTGTTTTTCAAAACTATGGTGTTGCGCCGCCTCCGCTAACCTCAAAAATTTTCGCAAAAACAGCAACATAGGTGTTGATGAAACAAGACACCTGATGCAAACTGGCTGCTAACGGCTATCAAGCTGATTCAGAACACAAATTCAGGGGCTCCCCGATGCGTTTCACAAAACCGGTTTTCATGTTCCTTGCGGTCGCCCTCGTGGCGGGCTGCACCAACACTTATCATGGTGCGAAGCGCAACCTTGAAGACAACGCCAACTGGCTGCACGGTGAACCTTCCCATATGGCGAAACACTGGGGACATGTGCCGACCGGCTACACCGGCCAGAACATCGAAAACGTCCGCCTGATCAAGCCGTATCCGAAATACCTGCCGCTTTCCAAATGGCGCGAACGTCCGCTGCCCCCTGGCACGGACGGCGTGGTCGTTGTCGAAAGCACCGGCGTCTATACCGATGCAGGCGCCGGCTATCCCGCAGCGCCGCAGGGCTTTGGCCAGCTGGCGCAGGAAGTTTATTTCGCGCATGGTTCGTCCAAGATCAGCAAGGCTGACCGCGAGCGCCTTGCCGAATTCGCCCGCAGCATCCAGGGCACGCAGAACAATGTCGCCATGACCGTCGTCGGCCATGCCAGCACCCGCGTCGACGGCGTGACCGATCCCGTCCGCCGCAAGGAAATCAATTTCGAAATGGCGCAGAAACGCGCCAATGCCGTGACGAGCGAACTGCAAAAAGCGGGCGTCACCCCGGCATGGATCGAAGCGATCTCGCGCGGCGACGAAGAACCGAACCTGAACCCCGGCGACAAGTCGCAGGAAGCAGCCGATCGCCGCAGCGAAATCTATATGAACGGCCAGTAAGCGCTTGGCGGTTCGCCGCCATTTATTTACATGCGGCTTGCGCCGCGGTCGTATTAACAGAACACGAAACAACCCTTCTTCCGGAAGGGTTGTTTCTATTAAAGGTGAAGCGCAATGACGGAACCCCTGAAAATCGGCATCGCAGGCCTTGGCAATGTCGGCGCCAGCGTCTTCAAGCTTCTGGAACAAAACGGCCAGCTGCTGCTTGACCGCACGGGGCGCGATATCCGCGTCACCGCCGTGTCCGCGCGCAGCAAGGGCAAGAACCGCGATATCGACGTATCCAAGGTCAAATGGCACGACAACCCCGTTGAAGTCGCGAATGACCCGAACGTAGATGTTGTGGTCGAACTCATCGGCGGCGCGGATGGCGCGGCGCATGACGTCGTCAACACCGCGCTTGCGCTCAACAAGCCTGTCGTCACCGCCAACAAGGCGCTGCTGGGCAAGCGCGGCGGCGAGATTATTTCGCTGCTGAAAAAAAGCACGGGATCGGTTTCGTTCGAGGCGGCGGTCGCGGGCGGCATCCCGATCATCAAGGCGCTGCGCGAAGGCCTTGCGGCGAACAATATCAACGCCGTCTTCGGCATCCTGAACGGCACCTGCAATTTTATCCTGTCCGAAATGACCCGTACGGGCCGCGCCTTCCCCGATGTGCTGAAGGAAGCGCAGGACAAGGGCTATGCCGAAGCCGATCCGTCATTTGACATCGACGGCGTCGATGCGGCGCATAAACTTTCCATCCTGTCGGGCCTGGCCTTCGGCTGCGTGCCGGATGTCGACCATATCGACATCAAGGGCATCCGCAAAATCACCGCGCTGGATATCGGCTTCGCGGCTGACCTCGGTTATAAAATCAAACTGCTCGGCATCGCGCGCCGCACCGACAAAGGGATCGAACAATCGGTCGAGCCCTGCCTTGTGCCGAAAGATTCACCCATCGCCGCGACCGAAGGCCCGCTGAACGCCGTTTATGTCGATGGCGATTTTGTCGGCAAAGTGCTGCTGATGGGCGCGGGCGCGGGCGGGAACGCGACGGCCTCCGCCGTCGTATCCGACATCGCCGATGTGGCGCGCGGCCGCGCCTTGCCCCTGATGGGCATGGAAGGCGGCAAGGTGGGCGTGCTGAAAGCGGCAAATATCCTTGATAGAATAGGGTCTTACTACTTCAGGCTCATGGTGCTTGACCAGCCGGGCGTTATCGCCGATATTTCAGCCATCTTACGGGATCATAAAGTATCGCTGGAATCCGTCCTCCAAAGGGGGCGCGACCCCGATCAGGCCGTGCCGGTCATCTTGACCACGCACGAGACGACGGAAGACAGCATACAAAAGGTGGCCGAAAAAATCGGCCAGCTGAAGGCGGTGGTGGAGCCGCCTTACCTGATGCGGATCGAGGAATTCAAGAGCTAGGAGATTTTGCGAATGGCACAACCCTCTCTCAGGACTGTTTCCGACAACGGAGAAACCCGCGTGAACGAAAAGCTGACGATGGACCGCAACCTCGCGCTGGAACTAGTGCGCGTGACCGAGGCCGCAGCTTTGTCCGCTTCGCTCCTGATGGGGCGCGGCGATGAAAAGGCGGCCGATCAGGCGGCGGTCGATGCCATGCGCCGCGCGCTCAACACCATGCATATCAACGGCACCGTCGTCATCGGCGAGGGGGAGCGCGACGAGGCGCCCATGCTGTATATCGGCGAAAAAGTCGGCGCGGGCGATGGCCCCGAACTCGACATCGCCCTTGACCCGCTGGAAGGCACGACCATCACCGCCAAGGGCGGCCCCAACGCGCTCGCCGTGGTTGCAATGGCAGAGAAGGGCGGATTTTTGAACGCGCCCGACGTTTACATGCAGAAAATCGCGATCGGCATGACGGGGCTGCCACATGATGTCGTCGACCTCGATGAATCTCCCGCGCAGAACCTGAAAGAACTCGCGAAGGCAAAACGCGCCGATGTGTCCGATCTTGTCGCCTGTATCCTCGACCGTCCGCGCCACGAGGAACTGATCGCGAAAGTCCGCGAAGCCGGCGCGCGCATCATGCTGATGTCCGACGGCGACGTCTCGGGCGTGATCGCCACCTGCCAGCCCGACAGCGGCGTCGATATTTATTTCGGCGCCGGCGGCGCGCCCGAAGGCGTTCTGGCGGCAGCGGCGCTGCGCTGCATCGGCGGTTTCATGCAGGGCCGCCTGCTGTTCCGCAACGAAGACGAAAAAGCCCGTGCCGCACGCTGGGGCGTGACGGACCTGAACCGCAAATACGGTTTGCTGGATCTGGCGAAGGGCGATGTGATGTTCGCCGCAACCGGCGTGACCGACGGCCCGATGCTGAAGGGCGTGCGCCGCCATGCGGGCGGGGCGTCCACCAATTCCGTCATCATGCGGTCTAAAACCGGCACGGTGCGCCGCATCGAAGCGTCACACAACTTCCTGCTCAAAGGCGGTTTCAAGTAATGACCGCAAAACCGCAGGCGCAATTCCAGCAGAACGCAGGCACGGTCGATAAAACCGCGCCGCTGGAAACGGCTGTGCTGTCGGTTGAAAAATCCGTGATCGGCAAGCGCTGGGTTTTCGCGCAGACCGATGAACGGCTGGCGGCAGGCGTCGCGCAGGCGCATGACCTGCCGGAAATGGTCAGCCGCATTCTTGTCTCGCGCGGGGTCGGTTTCGATGACGTTGCCGAATTCCTGACCCCCACATTGAAGGCGCAGCTGCCCGATCCGTCGACGCTGCAGGACATGGACAAGGCGGCGGAGCGTATCGCATCCGCCATCATGACCGGCGAAAAAGTTGCCGTGTTCGGCGATTACGATGTGGATGGCGCAACGTCCTCCGCGCTTCTGAAGCGTTTCTTTAAATCTCAGGGCCGCGACCTGCGCGTCTATATTCCCGACCGCATCAACGAAGGCTATGGCCCGAACGCCAATGCCATGCTGCAATTGCAAGGCGAAGGCATGCGCCTTGTCATTACCGTCGATTGCGGCATCACGGCGTTTGAACCGCTCGCCATCGGCGCGGCGGCGGGGCTTGATATCATCGTCCTCGACCACCACCGCGCGGAATCGAAGCTGCCGCCCGTGCATTCTGTCGTGAACCCCAACCGCCTTGACGATACCAGCGGGCAGGGGCATATGGCGGCGGTCGGCGTTACCTTCCTGACCATTGTCGCCGTCAACCGGTTGCTGCGCGCGCAGGGCTGGTATAACGAACAACGGCCGGAGCCGCGTATTTTGCAGTGGCTGGATATCGTGGCGCTGGGCACGGTCTGCGATATCGTGCCGCTGACGGGCGTGAACCGCGCATTTGTGGCGCAGGGGCTGCGCATCATGGCGATGCGCATGAACCCCGGCATCACCGCGCTTGCAGATCTGGCCGCCGTATCCGAAGCGCCGACGGCGTTTCATGCCGGTTTCGTGTTCGGCCCGCGCGTGAATGCGGGCGGGCGCGTGGGCGAAGCGAATCTGGGCTGGCGGCTGCTTGCCACCGACGACACGCTGGAGGCGCGCGTGCTGGCCAAGAAACTTCACGAATACAACGCCGAGCGCAAGCATATCGAAGAAGACGTCATCGAAAACGCGGTCGCCTATGTCGAAGAAAAAATCACCGACGACCTCGTGATCGTGGCGGGCGGCGAAGGCTGGCATCCCGGCGTGATCGGCATCGTCGCCGCGCGCATCAAGGAAAAATACAACCGCCCCACCTGTGTCGTGTCGTTCGACGACCGCGATATCGGCAAGGCATCGGCGCGATCCGTCGCCGGCATCGATCTTGGCGCGGCAATCATCGCGGCGAAGGACGCAGGCCTGCTGATCGCGGGCGGCGGGCATAAAATGGCGGCGGGCTTCACGGTTGCGCGCGCGAAATTCGCGGCGCTCTGCGAATTCCTGAACGCCCATGCAAAAGAACAATTAAAGGGCGCAACCTTCGCGCCCGAATTGCGGCTCGACAGCGTGCTGTCCACGCCCGCGCTTACCATCGAGCTCGTTGAAAAACTCGGCATGCTTGCACCCTATGGCGCGGGAAATTCCGAACCGCGCTTTGCGCTGACCGGCGTGAAGGTCGTGCGCGCAACGGTTGTCGGCGAACGCCATGTCAGCTGCTACATCCAGGACACCGCCGGCGGCGCCAGCATCAAGGGCATCGCCTTCCGCGCGATGGATACCGAGCTTGGGCCCCTGCTGCTGAAGGGCGGCAACGCACCCATGCACCTGGCAGGCCATGCCACCATCAACACATGGCAGGGCAAGCGCAGCGTGAACTTCCAGATCGTCGATGCCTGCCCCGTTTATGGCGTGGGCGAGGGTTAATTTGACATAATATTAATAATCGGGTAGAGTGGTCTTGGTTCAGAAAGGCCGCATGAAGCACGATTTTAACGCTGCATCTTCCGAAACGCTGGTCGTCCGCGCGGGCGACGAACATGCGATATCGCTCATGCGCCGCGCCTATCATGAAATCTATGAACCCGCTTTCCCGATCGAGGACGAACGCGACAGTCTCGAGAAAATCGAATCCCGCCTGCGCGCGCCCGTGAACGGCGTGAAGCGCGTGATCTTGCTGGCGGGCAAAAACCTGAAACAGCCGGACACAGACAAAGCCGATCTTGCCGCTATCGGCATCGCGTATTTCTATTCGCAGACGGGCGCAGGGCTGCTCGCCTATAACGCCGTATCCCCGCAATTGCAGGGCGGCGGCTTCGGCCGGTTGATGGTGGAGGGGCGCATCAAGGGCTTGCAGCAGCTGGCCGCCGAAAGCGGTGTGCCCCTGAAATCCGTGATTATCGAGGTGAATAACCCCGCCGTCGTGAAACCCGAAGACGACAGCATGGACCCCGCCAAACGCATCGCCCTGTTCGAAAAATGGGGCGCACGACAGATCCCCGTGCCTTACGTGCAGCCTGCGCTGGGCGAGGGGCTGGAGAAAAGCCGCAATTCCATTTTGATGGCCTATCCGGTGAATGGCCGCTATCCCGATGCCGATGCCGTGGGGGCCTTTGTAACGGGCATCTGGCAGGCCAACCACCCCGGCCCCCACGACTATTCCCAAGACCCGGATTACAAGGCGATGATGCGCGATTTGAAAAAATGGGGCGGTTTCAATGATTTGGCTGCGCCCGCCCCCGTAAAACCCGCCGTCGCGCCGCCGCCCGCACCCCCAAAATAACCCTTGATTTCGGATGGCTTTATAAGTAAAACAAAACCGTTCGAACCGAACATGCGTCCCCTTCGTCTAGAGGCCTAGGACACGTCCCTTTCACGGATGTAACAGGGGTTCGAATCCCCTAGGGGACGCCAATCTTTTCAAAGACATAGCCCGCTTTCGAGCGGGCTTTTTGTTGTCTTGGGTAAAGTTTAGGTAATAAGCCGTGTAGAAGAGTGGCTGTATGGTTAACTCCAACGAGGCTCAATATGACGATAGAAGACATGGTAGGGGCTATAAAAATAGCACAAAAAGTTGAATCCCACCGAAAAGCTGCACTATCTCAAAAGGCTCTTCCCGACATGATTTTGGAAGAGATGGTGTCCACTCTGCCAGGGGACAAAAAAGAATTTTTGAAGAGATCAAAGAGATTCCGAGACGTACATGGAAGTGAACTCTTATTCGCAAGGCATCTCGCAGAAAAAGGGCTTCTTAAAAAGCATGGTTATTTGGAAGATACAAAAAAACACAATAAAAAAATTCTTTCAGAGGTAACAAGCATAATTAAAACATCTAAGGATCTGCAAAGGATGTACGGTGGGATACACCTAACCAGTGAGATGGCAGATGGTCAACACCCCACTCTAATGATGCACTTAGAAGCCTATATCAACGAGACTGATACCGAAAAACGAGGAAAAGACCTGATCGATTTTTTAAGTCTCCTTAAACAACACATTTTAGTTTTTAGCCAAATTCAGGGCACACTCAAAATTCTTCAAAAACACAGAAATCCTAATACTGTCGAGCTGCTGAGTTCTTTTCTGGAGGTTATTGCAAGGATGTACGGAGCAATAACAGGAAAGAAGTTTACCGTCAGCGAGTACGGTGACGAAGAATACTACTCTGACGGAATGATCTTTGCCAAAGCGGCTATGCAGCTTTTGCGTACTCCCGCATTTGATAGCCATTCCCGGTATGCTCATTTTCTTAGTCAGCAGCAATATACCGAGGGTAATTTTCATAGCGCGTGCAGGCGTGCCTCTGATGCCCTAAAATCTACTGGGAAGAAAAAGGGCAAGTAACCTCATTTAACTTCCCAGTAGCTGCCGACGAACAAGAGAGCACGATATTGTACCTTTTGACGCATGGGTGACTTCGCCCACGTTCAACACATGCGTTAAAGGAAAATATTATGGCCCAACTATCCCTTTCTATCGAGGAAGTCAGTGATACTACTGGTATCGGCAGGATGAAACTGTATCAACTAATCAATGATGGAGATCTTAAAGCCCGTAAAATTGGGAAAAGAACGATCATTCTTAGAGTTGATCTGGAAGATTTTCTAGCGAATCTCCAATCCTACCCACCCAAAACCGTAAGATTCTGAGGCTGATATGTCTCAAGCCGAAATTATCGCCAAGGCGCTAAGCGGTGAACGCCGAATTGGGAGCGGCTGGATGGTACGCTGTCCTATGCACAATGACCGCACGCCCTCCCTCTCACTAGCGGATGGCGAAAACGGACGATTGCTCGTGAAATGCTTCGCTGGCTGTGACGCACGCTCCATCCTCGGCTTTCTTCAAGAATGTGGATTGCCGGATAACTCAACGTTCGCATCCACTACCTTGACACATCCGGCACCATTAAGTTGGTCGCAAAGGGCTGATACAATTTTCAAAGCTAGTTTGCCCATACGCGGGACACTTGCTGAGAAATACCTTCTCGGTCGTGGTTGCGCCTTGCCTGAAACTGATGAAATTCGGTATTTGCCATCGCGAGACGCGAAGCGTTATCCAGCAATGCTTTCGCGCATCAGCGATGCCGTGACAGGAAAACCACTAAGTCTCCATTTTACGCTTCTTAGTCAAGACGGCACAGGCAAGGCACCATTGGAGCGGCAGAAGCTATTACTTTCCGGCCATAGGAAGTCTGGTGGTGTTGTGCGTTTGATCAATGATGCAGAAATCATTTCAGGCTTAGGTATTACCGAAGGAATCGAGACGGCCCTTAGCGTGCTGCGCTCGGGTTGGCGGCCAGTATGGTCCGCGCTAGACTCGGGAAACATGGGCTCGTTTCCTGTATTAGCGGGCATCCACAAACTAACCATTTTTGCAGATAACGACCATTCAGGACGCGCGGCTGCGCAGCAGTGCGCTACGAGATGGCAAGCAGCAGGCCGTGCTGTTCGCATAGTAACGCCCAAAGGCGAAGGAGCGGATTGGAATGACTGAAACAGCCAAACAAGCTGCCGACGAGGCCTGGCAGAAACCGGATTTGTTAGCTGAACCCATGCGCAGACGGATGCAACCCTATTCCTTTGGTGAGTTGGAAAAACTTCCGAAACGGACTCCGCTGATCAAAGGCCTCCTCGACCGAGGCGGGATGAGCGTTGTGTATGGGGATAGTAACTGTGGCAAGACATTTCTCGCCATCGACATTTGCCTACATATTGCTCTTGGGCGCTCATGGTGCAGATTGAAGGTTCAGAGGGGCAGGGCACTATATGTCGCAGCAGAAGGAGGTTTAGGTATTTATGAAAGGTTGAGAGCCTTCCAGAACCATAAAGGCATAATGGGGCCTCCTCTACATGTAATTCCTGCCACCGTGGACTTCCGCAGCGCTCAACGGGATGTGGACGAGATTATCAGTGAGGTCAAGTTGCTCGGGGGCGTAGAGATTATCGTTATCGATACCTTAGCCCGTGCTATCTCGGGTGGTGACGAGAATAGTTCGATGGATATGGGGGCGTTCATTAGATGCATCGACCGCCTCCGCCAAGCAACGGGGGCTCATGTTATGATCATTCACCATACAGGAAAAATAGAGGCAAGGGGTGCCCGAGGTCATTCTTCTCTCCGAGCTGCAACTGATACGGAGATCGCGGTGACAAAGAGCAAAGAAAGTATCGTAGAGTTAGAAGTCACGAAGCAGCGTGACGGGCGGATTGGAGGAAAATTATCATTCACACTCGAAGTCGTATCGCTCGGACGTGACGAAGATGGAGAAAACATAACATCCTGTGTTCTGCTGCCCATGACGATAACTGACGTGTCGAAAAATACGTTGCCCTCACGAGGTAACAAGCAACGCGCTCTTTCTGTTCTGGATAATGTCCTCGCAGAGAGCGGGGAATTAGGTGTTCCCAACAGAGGTATGCCAAGCGTGCGCTTTGTTCGCGAAGCTGATTTTCGCAAGGCCCTTGAACAGGCAAATATTTCCTCGTCGGACAAACCGGACAATGTGAGGAGACAAATTGATCGAATTATCAGTTCGCTAAATGATGATGGAATTACAGCAACCTATGACGATAAGATATGGCTCGTCGGACAGGTCGGACAATTAAGTAGGACAGAAGTCCGTTTCCTGTCCGGACATCAGGCCGGACAGGACAAAACTCAATAGTGAGTCCAGTCCGTCCGAATTGTTTCACTCGCGTGCTATGTAGATTTGTAAAGGGTTCTCCAGATCAGTTCGGCGAATGTGATGGGGGTTATTCGACCACTACGCGCGGGCGCGCGCGTAAACCCCGTGAAGGGTGGATAACGTCTCATGAGAGTGCGATAAGATGGAAACGGAAACTAAGAAAACCTGCGAAGCAAAGACCCGTTCAGGAACGCCCTGCTAGCGGCAAGACCTGTTAAGAGGCGGGCGCTGCCGCCTGCATGGCGGCTTGAGCACCGGCCCCAAGACGTTGGAGGGCAAGCGCCGGTCGGCACTCAACACGGGCAGGACTTATGAAGAGCTGCTTGAAAACAGATACGAAGATTAAGGTTCGGTCAGAACTGGCTCCCGCGCGCCTATTTTGGCTCAATCTGGAAATAACCAGACTGTTCGCTGATGGACGCTTGGATTGCATCGCCCGCCATCCCCCATGCAGATCCCGTCAGCAGGGCACCGCCAAGGGGCGAGACCTCGAAGTTATAGGTTTTCCCTGCCTGGGCATTAAAGGTTACTACGAACTGTCCAGAGGCCGTAGGCGTCGATACTGACAGTGTGTGTTGTCCTTTGGGAATGTCACGAACCACACTTCCGCCACGTCCGAGGGTGGCGATCTTTGCGCCATTCGATCTGACATCCACTCCGGCAGCCAGATAGAGCAGGCTGCTGTCTCGGGTCACAATAATTCGGGCTTTGTTGGCGGGGATCGGCTGCGTGGCTTGGGTGAGGTTAACAGGGCCCGTCGCTCCGCAGGCGGCCAGCATCAAAACGAAGGCCATAATTACAAAATTCTTCATATCCATTCTCCCAAATAAAAGGTCACCAGAGCAAAGTCCTCTGGTGACCGGGGAGTAGTTACCGTCCATTGAACGGCGCAGCCTATTCGCTTGCGCTATTATATTCAGCCGCCTCCCCGACCGTATGGTCGAGAAAGCAGCATCATTGGTAACGGCCCGATGCTGTCGTGGGCCGCAATGGAAAGGGGTAACTAGCCCCGGTCTGCCCAAGGACAAACCGCAGCCAATTTAGCTGGCCGAGGGGTTAATTTCAATAAAAAGCTAAAAACTCTAGGTTGTCCAATTCCTTTAAATTTATCGGCGTTCTATAGTGTTCGGCAGCATTTAAGCGGCAACCCGATTCTGTTTATGGATATATAGCCATGTCAAAACTCACCCTCGCACAACTCGAAAGCCACCTCTGGGGCGCGGCAGACATTCTGCGCGGGGCAATCGATAGCAGCGACTACAAACACTATATCTTTGGCCTGCTGTTCTATAAGCGCCTCTGTGATGTGTGGGATGAGGAATACGAAGAACGCCTGAAAAAATACAAAAACGAAAAAATGGCAGCAGACCCGGACGAACACCGCTTTGACATCCCCAAGGGCAATTTCTGGAAGGATGTCCGCAAACACACCACCGACATCGGCGCGCGCCTTAATACAGCCTTTCAGGCCATCGAAGACGCCAACATGCGCCTGAAAGACATTTTTCAGGATGTCGATTTTAACAACAAACAAAGATTTCCGGATGAAATGCTGGAAAAGCTGCTGCGCCATTTTGAAAAGTTCAGCCTGCGCCGGGCAGATGTTGATCCCGACATGCTTGGCGCGGCCTATGAATACCTGATCGCCAAGTTTGCCGACGATGCGGGCAAAAAGGGTGGCGAGTTCTATACCCCAAAAATGGTCGTGCGCCTTATAGTCGAATGTCTCGAACCGCAGGAGCAAATGTCGGTCTATGACCCCACCTGCGGATCCGGCGGTATGTTGCTAGAGGCAGTGCATTATCTAGAACGCAAAAAGGAAAACCCAAAAACGCTCAATCTATATGGTCAGGAAAAGAACTTGAACACTTGGGCGATCTGCAAAATGAACCTCTTTTTGCATGACAACGATGATGCCCAGATTTTGCGCGGTGATACCCTAATCGATCCGCAACACCTGACGAAAGGCGCGGCGAAAGGCTTGCTGACTTTTGACCGCGTGATGGCAAACCCGCCATTCTCCCTCAAATCATGGGGGCATGAAGTCTGGAGCAAGGGCGACAAGTTCGGGCGTGACAAATACGGTTGCCCGCCACCCAGCTATGGCGATCTGGCTTTCGTCCAGCATATGGTCGCATCCTTGAAAAAAGAGGGGATGCTGGGCGTCGTCCTGCCACACGGTATTTTGTTCCGTGGTGGCGCGGAAGGTAAAATCCGTGAAGGCATGTTGAAGGATGACTTGATCGAGGCCGTCATCGGCCTTGCGCCCAACCTGTTCTATGGTACGGGTATCCCCGCCTGCATCCTTGTCATCAACAAAAACAAACCGGCCAAACATAAAGGCAAGGTGCTTTTCATCAATGGCGCGAATGAGTTCAAGGAGGGTTCAAACCAGAACAGCTTGACCGAAAATAACGTCAACAAACTGGCCAAAGCCTTCCATGATTATAAGGATGTGGATCGTTTCAGCCGCGCCGTCAGCGTCAAGGAAATCGAAGAAAACGATTTCAGCCTCAATATCCCGCGATATGTACCGGATATGGATGAAGCGATGCAGGTGGACGTCACCGCGGAAATTTTAATTCTCAACGACCTCCGTAAGCAACGCGACAAAGCTGAAACCGAAATGCTCAAACACCTCAAGGAACTTGGCTATGTTGGTTGAGGGATGGAAAACGATCTCTCTTGATGAGATTGCCGAAGTTCTAGATCCTCAGCCGGACCATAGAGCCCCTCTAGTAGTAGAAAACGGCTTCTCATATGTGGGGATAGGGGATATAAGCCCTACAGGAAAAATCAGGCATGAAAAATGCCGGAAAATTGGTGAAGAAGCGGTAGATAAACAAGAGGCATCTTTTAAGATCGAATATGGCGATATAGGTTTTGGAAAAGTAGGCACAGTTGGGAAGGTCGTCAAATTTACGGATCTTTCGCGGTACGCAGTTTCAGCAACATTAGTTGTGATAAAACCCCTTCCACAGAAAACCACTCGGGGCTTCCTATACTATTTATTGCAGGGGCCAGAGATCGAAAAAAATATATCTAAGCGCTTAACCGGAACTACGCGCGCGACGCTGGGTATAAAGCAGATAAGGAAATTTTATTTTAACATACCTGTAGCATCAACAGAGCAACAAAAGATCGCAGAAATATTGGGAAGTGTGGATGAGGCGATTGCGAAGACGGAAGCTGTCATTTCTCAAACCCAAAAGGTAAAACAAGGACTCCTCCAAACTCTCCTGACCAAAGGTATCGGTCACACCAAATTCAAGCATACCGAAATAGGGGAGATACCGGAGAGTTGGGCAGCATCTCCATTATCTGAACTTGTGGACTTAAAAGGCGGATTTGCCTTTAAAAGCGTCGACTTTACCGACGCGGGCGTTCAAGTGATCCGTATGGGCAATTTATATCAAAGCCGCTTACAACTTGATCGTAGTCCGGTTTTTGTACCAGATGAGTTTCTAGAGCAACATAATAGCTATGCTATATATCCCAACGATATACTGATGTCGATGACGGGCACTGTCGGCAAAGAGGATTACGGCTATGCAGTTATTGTGCCTCAAAATGCAGCGACAATGCTTTTAAATCAACGAGTGTGTAAATTAATTCCGAAAGGTGAAGTCAGTTATAACTATCTGCTACAATTATTGTGGTCAAGAAATTTTCTTGATCAATTGTACTGCCTTCCGGGAGGGACAAAACAGGCTAATCTGTCAGGAAAACAAATACTTTCCGTGATTGTTCCTAAGCCCTCTAAAAAAGAACAACAGGAAATAGGAGATTTGCTTAATTTTTATGACACGATTATTAGTGTCGAGGAGAGCAAAGCTAATTCGTTAAAAAAAATTAAAAGCGGCCTTATGTCCGATCTCCTTACGGGCCGCGTCCGCGTCAATCTCGACAAGAAAAGCGAGAAGGCGGCATGAGTAAGGATAATGCACTTCAAAAATATGGCGTTGCAGGGATCTCCGATGTCTTGTCGTGCTTTGGTGTGCCCACGGCAGTTGCATCACAAATATATTCAGATGTTTTGCAAAAACGAGGCGCGGAAGCGCTTGAAATCCTTCTCTCCGAAATTCGACAGGGATATTTTAAAAATATCGATCAAAACGAAGCCGTCAGCATTATTGCCCGTTTTCAGCGGGATGCTATGGAGGGCGTCGCCCGCAACAACCTGCGCCTTATGGCCCGCATCATCAATGGCATGGCGACGAGGCAAGCGTTGCGAGCATCTGCATTTTTGCAGTATGCTAATATTCTCGCCGCTCTGACCGAGGAAGAAATAGGGGTGTTGGGTATCATGGCCAAACATGCCTCCAATTCTTCACCCGGGCTCCACCCAAATACCACCTATGGATTTCTCGAATACGTTGATCCCGAAGCCGAGGAACTGAAAGCGGTTTTTCCAAATTACGCCGTTATACAACAGTCGCTGGTTCGTACTGGCCTTGTTTTCTTTTATGTCGACAGCCATACGAAGGGTGATTTCAAACTTGATGGCGGCGACCTTTCTGGGAGCAATCCCGGAAGCGTGGAAATGGGGATCCATAGCAAAATTCATTATCGCCTAACCCCGCTTATGGGCGATATTTTAAAATATACGGATTTTTTGATCAACGATAAGGATAAGTGATGGGCGGTGAATGGCTGTTCGCAGAGAAGCCTGTTCTGGATTATCTCCAGACCATCGGCTATTCCTATCTGCGCCCCGAAGCGCATGAGCAAAGCCGCGATGCTGAAAACCATGTAATCTTCAAGCCCCTCCTAATTGCCGCTCTCAAGCGCATCAACAAAATATCTGATCGCGATACGGAAGCGGTCTATCAGGAGCTGGTCGGCAAGTCGAACAACGAAGAATGGACGATGATCCTGCGCGGCAATTACAGCCGCATGGTTGAAGGGCATGATACCAACCAGACCATCCGCCTGATAGATTTTCTGAATCCGGCCAATAATACATTTACCGTCACCAATCAGTTGACCGTCAAATCTGAAAAACCGCGACGCACGGATGTTATGGTCTACATCAACGGTATCCCCGTTGTGATGATCGAGGCCAAATCGCCGCTCAACTGGAAGAATAAAACGGGCGAGGCCTTTGATCAAGTTAAACAGTATGAGCGCGATATTCCGCGTCTGTTTTATACTAACCAGTTCAACATCATCACCGACGGCACGAACTGTCTTTACGGCACGACCGGAAGCCCCGCAAAGTTCTTCGGCGCATGGAAAGACCCGTGGCCGCGCAAGGCAGACAGTTTCAAAAATACGCTGGAGCGGGGGTTGTGGAGTCTGCTGGAGCCCGCCCGGCTGCTCGACCTGATTGCCCACTTTATCGTGTTTGAGCGCGAAGACGGCAAAATCATCAAGAAAATTTGCCGCTATCACCAATTCCGCGCAGTCAATAAGCTGGTTGAGCGTGTTGCCGAAGGTAAAAAGAAGCGCGGGCTTGTCTGGCATACGCAAGGTTCAGGTAAATCTCTGACGATGGTTTACACCGCCCTCAAGCTGAAAAAGCACCAGACAGTTGAGGCCCCATCGCTTTCCAACCCC
>JADYYV010000008.1 GCA_020853455.1 Alphaproteobacteria bacterium
CGGCAATGACGGCAACAACCTGCTCGACGGCGGCGCGGGTGACGACACCATGTCGGGCGGCGCGGGCGACGACACCTTCGTTGTGGACGCGGCACTCGATGTAGTCATCGAAAACGCCTCCGAAGGCACAGATACCGTGCGTTCTGGCGTCACCTATACGCTCTCGGCGAATGTCGAAAACCTTGTCCTGACCGGCGCTCTGGCCATCAACGGCACCGGCAACGCGGAAAACAACACGCTGACCGGCAACAGCGCGGCGAACGTGCTGACCGGCGGCCTTGGCGACGATACCTATGTCGTTGATACGCTCGACACGATCGTCGAGGCGGGTGGCGAAGGCAATGACACCGCGATCTTCACATCCACCGTTGCGGGAGACACCTACACTCTCGGCAACAACGTCGAAAACCTGGTGCTGGACGGCACGGCCGCGATCAACGGCATCGGCGACGGCGGCGACAACACAATCACGGGCAATAGCGCGGTCAACACGCTCGACGGCGGCAACGGCAACGATACGCTCGACGGCGGCGCGGGCGCGGATACCATGATCGGCGGCGCGGGCAACGACACCTTCTTCGTTAACATGACGACGGATGTGGTGAGCGAGGCTGCGGCATCGGGCAATGATACCGTCAACGCCTCCGTCACTTATGTGTTGAGTGGCAACGTCGAAAACCTGACCCTGACCGGCGCGCTGGCGATCAACGGCACGGGCGACGCGGGCGCGAACACGATCACCGGCAACGGCGCGAAAAACATCCTGACCGGTCTTGGCGGCGACGACGTGCTGGACGGCGGCGCGGGCGCGGACACCATGATCGGCGGCGAAGGCAGCGACATCTACATCGTCGATAACATCGGCGACAGGGTCACGGAAACCGGCACGCTCGGCACCGACACTGTCGAAACAAGCGTCAGCTTCACGCTTTCCGCCGGGATCGAGAATATGATCCTGACCGGCACCGGCGACATCAACGGCACCGGTAACGCCTTGGATAACGTGATCGACGGCAACGACGGCAACAACACGCTGGAAGGCGGCGCAGGTAACGATATCCTCAGCGGCGGCCTGGGCGACGATACCTATATCCTCGACGGCTTAGGCGACGATGTCGCGGACACTGGCGGGAACGACACGATCCGCGTGGGTTTCTCCGCCTCGGTATCGTCTTATATCGGCGTTGAAAACATTGTCCTGACCGGCACCGCCGCCATCAACGCAACGGGCGACGCCGGCAACAACACGCTGACCGGCAACAGTGCGGTCAACACCCTCACGGGCGGCGACGGCGACGACACCTATATCGCGGGCATCAACGACGTCATCGTGGAACTGGACGGCGGCGGCAACGATACGCTCATCATCACGCTGACGGGCGGCGGCACATTCGTCCTGCCCGATTTCATCGAGAACATCATCATTAACGGCACCGGCGGCACGCTTGCCGGCGATGCCGGCGACAACACCTTCGGCGGCAACGCGGGCACCAACACGCTCGACGGCGGCGGCGGCGTCGATACCCTGTCGGGCGCAGGCGGCAACGACATCTACATCGTCGATAATGCCGGCGACGTCATCATCGAACTTGCCGGCGACGGCACGGATACCGTGCGCGCAACCGCGAACTACACCCTGTCGGCCAACGTCGAAAACCTGATCCTGCTGGGCACGGGCAATATCAACGGCACCGGCAACAACCTCGACAACACCATCACCGGCAACAGCGGCAGCAATACGCTCGACGGCGGCACCGGCACCGACCGCCTGATCGGCGGCGGCGGCAACGACACCTATGTCGTCGATAACCTCAGCGACATGATCGTGGATGCCGCCGGTAACGATACGGTCAGCACGGACATCACCTACACGCTGAAGCCTGGGCTTGAAAACCTGACCCTCACCGGCACGGCGGATGTAAACGGCACCGGCAATTCGGCCGTCAACATCCTGACCGGCAGTTCGGGCGCAAACACGCTCGATGGCGGCGCGGCCAACGATACGCTGATCGGCGGCGACGGCAACGACGTGCTGATCGGCGGCCTTGGCGCCGACCTGATGACGGGCGGGCTGGGCGGCGACGACTACAGGGTCGATCACGTCAATGACATGATCGTCGAACTGACGGGCGAAGGCACGGACAGCCTGACCGTTACGGTCAACTACACGCTTTCGGCCACGGCGGAAATCGAAAACATCACGCTGGGCGGCACGCAGAGCCTGCGCTTTACCGGCAGCGACACCGACAATGCCATCACGGGCAATTCGGGCGCGAACAGCCTCAATGGCGGCGCGGGCGCGGACATGCTGAGCGGTGGCGCGGGGAATGACAGCCTCGTGGGCGGCTTAGGCGACGACATACTCAACGGCGGCCTCGGCATTGACCGCATGACGGGCGGGCCGGGTGCGGACACTTTTGTTTTCGACGGCCCCATAGCCTCTAACAATGCCGATATCGTGACGGATTTCAACGCGGCGGAAGACAAGATCGACATCTCTGCCTTGCTGACCGATTACGATCCGCTGGCAGGTGATATCCTGTCGAACTGGGTGGAGATCACGCTGGGCGGCGTGCTGAAGGTCAACACAGCCGGCACCGGCTTTGGCGCGGGAAGCGGTTACACGACCGTGGCAACTTTCCTCGGCAACCATGGCCTGACGGGCGAGCAGCAGCTGGTCGATGACGGGATATTGATTATCTCGTAAGCGCGGCGCGTTCAGCCGATCTTGCTCATCGTCACCCGCGTGACGGTGCCGCCGTGGCGGATCTCGCCGGCGAGGGTCAGGCGGCCGTTATCGCGGCTGACGGCCATGACGGTTTTATAGGTCATGATCGATTTGGTGGGGTTGCCTTTTTCATCGGTGATGAATTTTCCGCCGGGGGCGTGGCTGGGGTCGAGCGTGCTTTGCATCAGCACCGCGTCGCCGGTGATCGTGAAGGCGCTTTCCCAGATGAAGCCGTTCTTGTCTTTGCGCCAGGTGAGCCCGTCCCTGATCTCGGTGACGCCGTCGCTGTCGAGCGTATGCGGTCCTGCTTCGCTGCTTTGGGTGCGTATTTCGTAGCGGCCGTCCAGCTCGTCCATCGTCAGGGGCATGGGTTTCTCCTGCCTTCAGCCTACTATGCGGTCTGTCAGGCCGCAAGGCGCGCAGGGTTATGTTATTCCGTAAATAATTGAACGGTACCGGCGAATCCGATACCCTTGTCCTTCATCCTGAAAGAGGCTTCCGTGGCGAAAAAAACTGCCGATACCGCTGTCGAAAAACCCGCTGAATACCGCGTGCTGGCGCGCAAATACCGCCCGCGCGATTTTTCGCAGCTGAAGGGGCAGGACGCGCTTGTCCGCACGCTGACGAATGCGATTGAATCCGGCCGCATCGCCCATGCCTTTATGCTGACCGGCGTGCGCGGGGTGGGCAAAACCACGACCGCCCGCATCATCGCCCGCGCGCTCAACTGCGAAAAAGGGCCGACCATCACCCCCTGCGGCACCTGCGACCAGTGCAAGGCTATATCCGAAGACCGCCATGTCGACGTGCTGGAAATGGACGCGGCGTCGCATACCGGCGTCGATAACATCCGCGACCTGATCGACACCGTGCAATACGCGCCGGTTTCCGGCCGCTATAAAATCTTCATCATCGACGAAGTCCACATGCTGTCCAAGGGCGCGTTCAACGCGCTTCTGAAAACGCTGGAGGAACCTCCCGCCCACGCGAAATTCGTTTTCGCCACCACCGAAATCCGCAAGGTGCCCGTCACCGTCCTGTCGCGCTGCCAGCGTTTCGATTTGAAACGCATCGACGCGGGCGTGCTGGAGGAATATTTCGGCGAACTGCTAAAAAAAGAAAACGTCGAGGCCGAACAGCAGGCGGTGGCATTGATCGCCCGCGCCGCCGACGGATCGGCGCGCGACGGCCTAAGCCTGCTCGACCAGGCGATCTCCCGCGAACAGGGCAAAGTGACCGAAGCGCAGGTGCGCGAAATGCTGGGGCTTGTCGACCGCAGCGCAGGCTTTGATCTGTTCGAAGGCCTGATGAAGGGCGATACCATCGGCACGCTCAATATCGTCGATACGCTCTATAAAAGCGGCGCGGACCCCATGCAGGTCTTGCAGGACCTGCTGGATCTCACGCATTTCCTGACGAAAACCAAAGTCGCGCCCGATACCGCGCGCGACCGTGCGCTGCCCGAAGCGGAGCGCGTGCGCGGCGCGGAGCTGGCCAAGAAACTGTCCGTACCCGTGCTGACCCGCACCTGGCAGATGCTGCTGAAGGGCGCATCCGAGGTCAATCAATCGTCCCAGCCGCGCCACGCGCTGGAAATGCTGCTGATCCGCCTGCTGTATGTGGCGGAACAGCCCACCCCCGGCGATGTGCTGAAACAGCTGAAAGACGGCACAACCGTCAGCGCGGGCGGCGGCATGCCGTCCGGCGGCGGCGCGCCGCGCGGCACGACGGTCATGAGATCCGCATCGCCCGTCACGGCGGTCGCTTACCAGCCGCAGGAAAACGCCGTTGCGCAGGTGAATAATTTCCACGAAGCCGTCGCGCTGTTCGGCCATAAAAAAGAAGGCATGCTGGAGGCGAGCATCACCGCCTATGTGCATCTGGTGAAATTCGAACAGGGGCATCTGGCCATCCGGCTGAAGGAAAATGCCCCCCAGAACCTCGTCGGCCAGATGTCCGACCGCCTCAGCCTCTGGACCGGCCGCCCGTGGATCGTCAGTCTTTCCCGCGAACAGGGCGAACCGACCCTTGGCGAAATGAAACGCGCCGAAAAAGCCAATATAGATGCCGAGGTGCGCGCCAGCGTGATGGTTGCCGAAGCGCTGAACGTGTTCAACGGCGCGAAGGTTATCGACATTAAATTCAAGAAATAGCGCCCCTGATGCGTCATTCCCGCGAAAGCGGGAATCCCGTGGGCCGTTTTGCGCTCTGTCAATCGCCGGGATCCCCGCTTTCGCGGGGATGACGATGGGGCGGGATTACCCCACCAGCCCCGCCTTGATCAGTTTCTGCTCCAGCTGCTGGATCGCCGTGCGGTTCTGCGCGTCGCGCTGTTCCTGCGTCAGGGGCGGCGGGTTGCTGTTCGCGGCGGTCATGCCGGCGCCCGCGTTTTTGAAATCGGTTTCGGCCTTGGGCTTTGGCACAAACACCGCCGCCGCCTGCGCGATCAGGTCGGCCACGCCCGCATGTTCGTTGTCGCGCGCGAACTGCACGGCGGTGACGCCTTCAAAATCCTTGATTGTGGGATCGGCGCCGGAATCGAGCAGCAGCGCCACCGTGTTGCGGTATCCATGCGCGGCGGCCGACATCAGCGCGCTATGGCCCTTCGCATTCACATGGTCGATATGCGCGCCCGCCTTCAGCAGCACATCGGCAACCGCGGCCTTGCCTTCGAACGCCGCGAACATCAGCGCGGTCGATCCGTTGGCGTTCATGGCCTCCAGATCGGCATTCGGCGCGCGCGCCAGTATCCATGCCGCTTCTTTCGCGCCCGCCTGCGCCGCCGCCATCAATCCGGTCATGCCCTGCGCGTTGCGCCATCCCGCAGCCTCGCGGTACTCCATCAGGATTTTCTGCACGGTTGCGGTATCATTGATGCCGATTGCGCTGAACAGGCGCAGGCGCGGGTCGTAATTGCGGGGCTCGGATTCAAATCCACGCGATGCCGCTGCGTTGAATGCGGATGTCAGTCCTGAACTCACTTGTGCCTTCGTCCTTTTATATCGGCGGGGTCGCTTTCTTCCGCTTCCGCAGCCGTGTTTTTATAAAATCACCTTACCATAAACTCATAATGAGTACAATAATTCCCTGAATCTGCATTTAAATTCAATTACTTGGACTTGAGGTACATATAGACCATATATGCGCGCGCTCGGTTGACTTCACCCCATGCCGCCTATACTTTCCAACCACACCCATAAAAAACGAAGGATCGACAGGCGATGGCAAACTTTGCCCAGATGATGCAGAAGGCCGGCAAGTTCAAGCAGGAAATGGAAAAGATGCAGCAGCGCGTCAACGCCATGGATATTCCGGGCGCGGCGGGCAACGGCCTTGTCACCTGCGTCGTGTCGGGCAAGCACGAGTTGAAAAAACTGAAGGTCGATCCCTCGCTCATCAAGGCCGACGAAGCCGATGTGATGGAAGACATGATCATCGCCGCCATCAACGATGCCCGCAACAAGGCGGAAAAAGTGATGGCCGATGAAACATCGAAACTGATGGCCGATATGGGCCTGCCCGCCAATATGGGACTGCCTTTTTAATTTTTAATCACAGGAGATTTAACGATGGCTTTTGATTATTCCACATCCGGCCTGCCGCAAAACGACCGCTGGAACGTGGCGACGCAGATCTGCAACCAGTGGCTCAACGAAAACATGGGCTTCTTCGGGCCGGAGCGCATCAACAACTTCATGCACAACCAGCCCGTCGCCGCCGCAAAACGCATCATCGACAACACGGGCGACTGGTCCGAAGAATCCGTGACGCTGCTGCTGCTGGGCCCCGCCAAATCCACGCTGCTGGCCAATGCGCAGACCGAAACCGTCGCCCGTCACATCTTCGGCGACCGCGCCGTCGACCTGCTGCATGCGATGGCGGACCCCAGCAAAGCCGACGCCGAAATGGTCCGCGACATGAACCGCATCTTCATCGCCGAAGGCGTTTCCACCATGACCGACCAGATGATCGGCCGCGCGAAAATCGACCAGCACCACGAAACCCGCTGGAGCATCCTGCACAATCTTGAACGCACCCATGCGACGATCAAGGGTCAGGACCCCGCGCTCGATAAAATTTTCGAGGAAGCCGCGAAAAAATCCCACGACGCTTTGGAAGGCCTCGACCGGGCAGCGGCAGCCGTCGCAAAAAAGCCGATGAAGCCCCCGGTGAACCCGCATAAACCCGGCGGCCCGCATTAAAATAAAAACCCCGCGCAAGCGGGGTTTTTTATGGGCCGGTACCGTCATCCCCGCGAAAGCGGGGATCCCGTCGATTGGCAGAGCGCACACAGCCCACGGGATCCCCGCTTTCGCGGGGATGACATTCTGTTTGTTATTTTAACAAAGCAGTATTAGCGAATTTTTAGCAGAGACTGTTTATCCAGTTCCCAATATTTTTTTGTGTCCGGTATGCTGGACAAAATTTTATATATATTTGCGTTCAAGCGAGGGATATGCGTTGAACCTTTGTAGGCGCATTTGCCCTCGCAGCTTGCGATAATGCCTTTTCCCGCAGGATAGTTTTTTGCGAGGAATTTTTTCATGCTCTTTGCATTAAGGCTGTAAGTGTAGAGTCGTTTTCAATCCAATTTATATCTTACGACAGAGAAGGGTTTCCAACGATCCCCCTTATCTTGGATTTTGACCATCATTACATGATATTCGCCGAGTTTTAGATTTCGTATGCGAATGGACCCTGTAGGGGCTTCCAATCCATTGCGGTCAATTATATCGACATGAAGCGTGGATGCGCGGTTTATGACCCTGATTTTGTACTCTTCTTTGTCATCTGGATCTTTCCACCATCCTATAAGCTGATGGTCCGTTCCGGATTTCTCCCAATATGAACCAAAATCCTCGACGGCGATGTTTGCGCAGCTGGAAAGAAAAAATGAAGAGATAAGAACGATGAATAAATTTCTCAAAAAATTGAAGCGTACAAACATTTTCACAAATGCAGCTCCCACGCCCCCAGCGGCACACCCCATTTGCGCATGGCGTGGACTTGCGCCTCGATCAAATCTTCCTGCAAATATTCTGCGTGCAATTCGCCCAGCGGCTCGAAGGCGCGCAGCATGTAGCGGTGGAATTCCTTTTCCTTCTGCGGGCCGATCACGGGTTCCCGCTCGATCTCGAAGCTCAATCCCTCTGCCGTGCTGTAATCGGTGACCCATCTCATCTGCGCATTCCTTGATTATAAGCCTGTGCCCGTTGCGGGTGCGGCTGCGGGGCTTGGCCGTTATTGTTGCCTTTTTCATTCGCAGCGTAAAGGCAGCGCGCGCCCGTTCCGGCAAGGTCCGCCATAGACTGCCGCCGGCACCCCGAAAGAGGGTGATGAGGTATTGGATGGCAAGGTAGAGCTGGTGGAGGATGGGGGCGGGGATATGAAGGTAACTCACTTTCTGTACTCCTTTCGTTCATTTTATACTCCCATAAAATTGCTTAAAACGCAAGTTAAATATTAATAAACGCAATTATTCAAACGCTTAGGGCGATGGTTTTACGGCTTGAAGCTTCCCATATTTCCGTTATCATCGCGGCATTCAAAGGAAACATCATGCGGCTCGTCACCTGGAACATCAATTCAGTCCGCCTGCGCATTGGCCTTGTCGGCAAGATGATCGACAAGCTGCGCCCCGATGTGCTGTGCCTGCAGGAAACGAAAACGCCCGACGAATTTTTCCCCGTCGATGCGCTCACCTCCAAGGGTTACACGC
>JADYYV010000009.1 GCA_020853455.1 Alphaproteobacteria bacterium
CACGCTCTACAAGGGCAAGAACGGCTATGTGGCGCATGAATGTATTCTTGATACCCGCCCGCTGAAGACCTCCGCGAATATCAGCGTCGACGATATCGCCAAACGCCTGATGGATTTCGGCTTCCACGCGCCCACCATGTCTTTCCCCGTTCCCGGCACGCTGATGATCGAGCCGACGGAATCGGAAAGCAAGGCGGAGCTGGACCGCTTCATCGAGGCGCTGACGGTTATCCGCATGGAAATCGAGAAAGTGGAAAAAGGCACATGGCCGCAGGGCAATAACCCCCTGCAGCTGGCGCCGCATACGCTGGCCGACCTGACGGCGGAGAAGTGGGAACGTCCCTATTCACGTCACGACGGCGCTTTCCCGGCGGCGCATCTGGTCGGCGACAAATACTGGCCGCCCGTGGGCCGCATCGACCACGCGGCCGGCGACCGCAACCTCGTCTGCGCCTGCCCGCCGATCGAGGCTTATTCGGAAGCCGCTTAAATATCTGATTATCCGAAAACAAGCCGCCCCTTCAACCGGGCGGCTTGTTTTTTTGCATCACTGCCGGAATTCTTGGCAAGCGATGTTGAACCGGACACCCCGCCGCATGTTAGGATGCGTTATGAGACCGGCCATCTTTACATTTTTATTCGCAGCGATACTGCTCTCCTCTCCCGCCCGCGCGGAGGAGCAGAAAGAGACGTTACAGGAGCAGATCGCCCAGCGGCTGGTCAATGTGAAGGACCGCAAATTCATCACGCTCAATTCCGAAAACGACCTGTATGGCGGCGGCACCGACCAGAATTACACCAACGGCGCGCGCATCACCTATTTCGACATGGGCAAGCGCCCGCCCGAAATTTTCGATGTGCTGGACAGGCTGGTCCCGACTTTCTCGATCAACCCGACGACGAGCGTCTATTATTCGCTGGGCCATAACCTGTATACGCCCAAGGACATCACGCGGGTGACGCAGGACCCGAATGACCGCCCGTGGGCGGCGTTCCTTTACACCTCCGCCGGCCTTGTCAGCGTGACGAACAACCATATCGACGAGATCGAGGCGACGCTGGGCATCGTCGGCCCTGCCGCCCTTGGCCGCCAGGTGCAAACCTTCGTCCATGAAAATATCTCCGACAGCCCCACCCCGCGCGGCTGGGATAACCAGCTGTCGAACGAGCCCGGATTGATGCTCAGCTGGCAGCGCCGCTGGCCGGAGCGTTACGGGTTTGAAGGCCCGCTGGGATTGTCGGCGGGGGTGGAACCGCATTTCGGCGTGACGCTCGGCAACATCTATACCTATACCAATGCGGGGCTTTCCTTGCGCCTCAGCCCGTCTTCGGGACGGTTTCAGGATGATCCCGCCCGTGTGCGCCCCGCCATGCCCGGCACGGGCGCGTTTATCGTGGATGACGGGCAGTTCAGCTGGCACCTGTTCGGCGGCATCGAAGGCCGCGCGGTCGCGCGCAACATCTTCCTCGACGGCAATACCTTTGCCGACAGCTACAGCGTCGATAAAAAAATCTTCGTCGGCGATGCCAGCGCGGGTATCGCCTTCACCTATGGGCATACGCGGCTTTCCTACGCCCTGATGTACCGGACGAAGGAATTCGACAAGCAGGACGACCCGTCGATTTTCGGCACGGTCAGCCTCGGTTATCGCTTCTAAATCAATAAGTTACATAATACTTCCCTTATTGTACCCCATCGGGTATCTTTTCTGTCGTTCAACAACAGAAAGATCATCGCGCATGTCGGCAGGTTTCGCCGCACAGCTGGGAGAAATCGCTGCCCTGTCGCAACGCGCGACGGTGCAGACGCTGGGCGTGGTCGGCGACGACACGGCGATTGCCTGCAACCTGCTGATCGGCGGGCAGAGCCACCGCAAGCTGCCGATGGTCTGGCAGGTCTTCAAGGGCGCTTTGAAGAACAAGGCCATCCTGATCCCGACCGCGCTGGGCCTGACCTTCACCGTGCCGGGATTGATTGTGCCGATGCTGGCGGCGGGAGGCGCGCTGCTGTGCTACGACGCGATGGAAAAAATCGTCCACCGCAAGATGAAAGCGCCCAAGCCCGATGCCAACGAAGCCCATGCGCAGGACCATGCGGGATGGGAAAAGCAGCACATCAAGCATGCTATCCGCACCGACCTTTTGCTATCGGCCGAAATCACGACGGTATCGCTGCTGACGGTTGCGGGCGCGCCGTTCCTGATCCAGCTGGGCACGCTGTCGGCAACCGCCCTTGCCATGACGGTCGGCGTTTACGCGACGGTTGCGGGCGTCATCAAGCTGGATGACCTTGGTGACGCGCTTGCCGCGAAAAAGGGCGACAGTGTTTTTTCAAAAACAGTGCGCGCGTCCGGCGAAGGTCTTGTGCGCATCGCGCCCAAGCTCATCAAGGCGATTGGCCTGCTGGGTTCCGCCGCCATGTTCGTCGTCGGCGGCACGATGCTGGTGCATGGCATACCGGGCGCGGATCATGTGGCGACGGCGGCGCTGGGTTACCTGTCGTCGAATACGCTGGTGCAGGGCGCGGCGTCGCTTGCCCTTCATGGGGGCGTGGGGCTGATCGCGGGCGTGGCGACGCAGCCGGTTGGAAAAGCCGTGAAGCCATACCTGCGCAGCGCGGTCGCATATGTGAAGAAAACCGTCCAGAAATTCAAGCCCGCGGCACCCGCGAAACTCACGCTTGCGCGCCCCGTGCCCGCTTTGGTTCCCGCAAATGACAGCTTTGCAAAAATGCCCGATGTGAAGGCGGCGATCAACGCAGCCGCCGAAAAACCGCAGGCACCGCAGCAGGTTTCCCCCGCCGCAGCGCCTGTGCAGTCGCCGACCCGCAAAACCGGCGGGCCGCAGTAACCTTTAAAGCTTTTGTTCGGGCTGTTTCACCACAACCGGCTGGACGGCGGGCTGCAGCTGTTCCAGCTTGGCATCGCGCGATGCGGCAAGGCCAAATTTTGTGCCGAGCGTGCGGTTGCTCCAGCTTTTAAGGTCGGCGAGCGCGTCGCCGAAAATTTCGCCGCGCACTTCACGCGCGCCCGATACAAGGTTGGTCGCCTTGTCGCCGCCGTCGATCATGCCCTGTCCGAACACGCCTGCCGCGCCGAAGGCCGCGCCAAATGCCAGCGTGCCGACCGTTGCAAGCCCGACCGGCGATGCCAGCACGGTCACGACCGCAAGGCCGGTGCCGATAATGCCGACCGCGCGCAGCAGGTTGCCGACCGCAAGACCGGCGACGCCGCCGAATTGCTTGTTATCCTCTGCCGTCGCGCCCGGCTTGGCGAGATAATCGGCGACATACGACGTCAGGCTGTTGAGCGTGAAGTCTTCGCCTGCTTTACGGATCTTGTTGAACATGTTTTACACCCTCGAATGATTTTGATTTTTTGTTATTTGTTGCCATCAGTTTTATCACCGCATCATAATTATGTCAACTAATCGCCCTAAGCCTGTAATTTAATTGCTTTTAGACAGCTATCTCCCTGAAATCGTTTGGGGTATTATAATACCATTGTCAGCCTGTCCAGAATCACCTACGATTTTTGCTATTGGAACAACAACCGAAGGGACATCATGGCCG
>JADYYV010000010.1 GCA_020853455.1 Alphaproteobacteria bacterium
AATGGCTGCTGGCCAACGGCGGGCAGGTCGACGGCACCAATAGCAAAAACTCGACACCGTTAATGGCGGCGGCGGAGCAGGGAAAGCTAGAGGCGCTTAAAATACTGTTGCTGGCCGGCGCGGATCCTGCGCGCAAAAACAATGACGGCATGACAGCGCGTGCCTATGCCGTGAACCGCGAAAGGAAAAGTGTCGTCGCCTGGCTGGACCGCAATCCGGAAGAAATCATTTTCTCCCGCAAGGTCGCCGACCGTACCTTGCAGGAAATATTCAATTTTGTGCACAAGGAACGCGTGACCTTTATCCGCAAAGGGGCGGATGGCACGGTCGAGGCCGTGACGCGCCATAGCTTTGGCGAAATCGCCGATAAATCGGCCCTGCGGCGCGCCTTCTCCGAGTATAAAAAATACGGCGGCAAGCGCAGCGAGGAAGAGGTGTTTTTCAACGGCATTTCCAAGCCGTTTCTGCCCAAGCCCAAAGGTGCGGCATGACGCAGCGGGTCGCGGGATTTAATCCGTGATCGTTACGCGACGACCTTGCCTTCGAGGTCGTATTCGTCGGCGGCGGTGATTTTTACCTTCACGATATCGCCGGGCTTCAGGTTCTTGCCCGTGACCTTCACATGACCGTCGATTTCGGGCGCATCGGCCGATGAACGGCCAAGGCCGCCTTGTTTGCCTGCGCTGTCGATCAGCACCAGCATTTCGCGGCCGATTTTCTTTTGCAGCTTTGCGGCGGAAATGCCCTGTTGCAGCGCCATGAAGCGGTGCCAGCGTTCTTCCTTCACTTCTTCGGGCACATGCGGCTGGATCTTGTTCGATTCAGCGCCCGTCACCTGTTCGTATTTGAAGCAGCCGACGCGGTCCAGTTGCGCTTCCTGCATCCAGTCCAGCAGGAACTGGAAATCTTCTTCCGTTTCGCCGGGGAAACCCACGACGAAGGTGGAGCGGATCGTCAGGTCGGGTGCCGCCTTGCGCCAGCCATGAATGCGGTCGAGCGTCTTTTCCTGATGCGCGGGGCGGCGCATGTTTTTCAGCACGGCGGGGGAAGCATGCTGGAACGGACTGTCGATATAGGGCAGCAGCTTGCCTTCCTGCATCAGCGGGAATACTTCATCGACATGCGGATAGGGATACACGTAATGCAGGCGCGTCCATGCGCCGATTTCCGACAGTTCCTTGCACAGTTCGATGAATTTCGTGCGCACGGTGCGGTTTTTGTAAGGGAAAGCCTGGTATTTGCTGTCGATGCCATAGGCCGAGGTATCCTGCGAAATCACGAGGATTTCTTTTGTGCCTGCCTTCACCAGACGTTCGGCTTCCGCCAGCACCTGAATGATCGGGCGCGAAACCAGATCGCCGCGCAGCTTCGGGATGATGCAGAAGGTGCAGCGGTTGTTGCAGCCTTCCGAAATTTTCAAATACGCGTAATGGCGCGGCGTCAGCTTCACGCCGACCGATTGTTCCACTTCCGACAGGCGCGACGTCTTGCGCGCTTCGCCGGGGGCGGGGACGAGGTCGACGAAGGGATCATGCGGCGCGGGGGCGACCTTGTGCACTTCGCTCACGACCGCTTCATATTGCTGCGGCCCGGTCACGGCCAGAACCTTGGGATATTTCTTCATGATCTGCTCGGGCTCCGCGCCCATGCAGCCGGTGACAATCACTTTACCGTTCGCGGCCATCGCCTCGCCGATCGCTTCGAGAGATTCTTCCTTTGCGCTGTCGAGGAAGCCGCAGGTATTGACGATCACCACATTCGCGTCTTCGTAATTCGGCGACAGCTGGTAACCTTCGGACCGCAGCTGGGTCAGAATCCGCTCTGTATCCACCAGCGCCTTCGGGCAGCCGAGGCTGACGATGCCGACTGTCGGAGACTCCTGCTCCTTGGTGTTCTTTTTCTTTTTTACGGTGGTTGCGGTCATTTTTCCCTCTGCCCTCAATAACATGGCATGCGTTTATATCAAAGCACGTTAATTATGTAAAGAAATCATTTGACCGGAACAGCAACCCAGTATCTTTTCTGTGTCATTCCAGTGGTATAGGGATGCGGCGTGATATCGATCAACGCCCCGCCATTCTTTTCGATGACGCGCGCCGAGGCTTCATTATCGGTCCGGCAGGTCAGCATGACGCGATCGAGATTCAGGTGTTCACGCACCCAGATTAGACAGTGGCGCAGAAGGTCGGTCGCATATCCTTTTCCCTGAAAAGACGGGCGCACCCCGTAACCGATATGTCCGCCGGATATTTCCAGTTCCGGCGTCAGCTTGTGCCGGATGCCCGCGTCGCCCACGAAAACCCCGTTTTCGACAAGCCAGACCATGCTTTGCGGCACACGCTCGACTTCCTTGCCCAGCTCGTTGATGCGCGTGGCAGGCTTGGGACCCAGCAGGTCGTCGAGGAAGGCCTGCGGATCGCTTTCGATCTTGGCGATGTCTTCCGGCGTCTTGACCGTCGCAGCACCAAGGCGATGCCCCTCGCGCAGGGCATCAAGGTAACTGGGCATATAGGCCAGCGCTGGCGTGACGAGAATTGTCTGCATAATCAACGGGAAAGGGGTTTGGTTTGAGGTTTTAGCCGTTTTAGTGTACATAAAACGGCCGACGAGAGAAAGTTAAATGCAGCCAAAACAGAAGCACATCCCCCTGAGCGACGACCCCGCACTGGCCGAGGTCATGGAACGCTATGCCGTCGCCGTGACGGACGAGGTGATGGAGCTGATTGACGAAAACGATGCTGCCGACCCCATCGCAAAACAATACCTGCCCAGCGCCGAAGAATTGAAAACCACACCGGACGAGCTGGAAGACCCGATTGGCGACGACGCGCATTCACCCGTCAAGGGCATCGTGCACCGCTACCCCGACCGCGTGCTGCTAAAGGCCGTGCATGTCTGCGCCGTATATTGCCGTTTCTGCTTCCGCCGCGAAAAAGTCGGCCCCGGCAGCGAAATGCTGAACCGCGAAGAACTGCAAAAGGCGCTCGCCTATATCCGCAACACGCCCGCGATCTGGGAAGTGATTTTGACGGGCGGCGATCCCTTCGTGCTGTCGCCGCGCCGCCTGCGCGAGATCATGGATGCCCTGAACGAAATCCCGCATGTGCAGGTGATCCGTTTCCACACACGCGTGCCGGTCGCCGATCCGTCGCGTGTCACCGATGAACTGGTGGGCGCGCTGCAAAGCGACAAGGCCGTCTATGTCGTGTTCCACGCCAACCACCCGCGCGAATTGACGGATAAGGTGAAGGCGGTCGCGCAGAAATTCGTGAAGGCCGGTATCCCGCTGCTTTCTCAATCGACGCTGCTAAAGGGCGTGAATAATGATGCGGCGGTGCTGGAACAATTGTTCCGCGCTTTCACCGCGATGAAGGTGAAGCCCTATTACCTGCACCATCCCGATCTTGCCCCCGGCACCGGCCATTTCCGCCTGACGATCAAGGAAGGTCAGGAACTGACCGCGCAGTTGCAGGGCAAAATGTCCGGCATCGCACAGCCGCATTACATGCTGGATATTCCGGGCGGCTTCGGCAAGGTGCCGGTGTCACGCCAATGGATCGCGGAAACGGAAGACGGTTACGATGTCACCGATTTCAAGGGCGGCACGCATAAATACAAATAATCAGGGATTGTTGTCGTTCGCAGCGCCGCGATTGCAGGGGTTCAGCGGCATGTTGACGGGATAGGCCGTGATAATCTGCGTGCGGTTGCTGTTCAGCACCACGCGCACGCGCACCTGGCCTTCGTTCGCCTCCGCCACGTAATTGCCGTTTTTCTGCTGCTGCCAGCCGAGGTTGTCGTTGGCCGCCATCTGCGTGACGGTCGTCACGATCTTGTCTTCGTTCCAGCTGGCGGGAAATTCCGATTTGCAGGGGGCGCCCGTGCCGTGCAGATGCCCTCCTCCGGATTGGTCGCCATGCAGCATGTGGTTTTTGCGCTTTTCGGTCAGCTGCGGCGCATGCTGCGACGCTGTGCCCATCATCGGGTTCATGGGATTGATGGTGCCCAGCTGTTTCAGCATCGCCGGGAAAACCAGCGCCGCAAAAAACACGAACATGAAAATACGTTTCAGGAAACGGTCGCGGAACATTTAAGACCCCTGCTTGAAAACAATCACCGACCGCGCGGGCACGGTATAAACAGATTTGTCGTTATGAAGAACCGTTTGCGCAGGCATTTCAGGATCGGAAGAGTCGAGCACGCGCGTCCAGCCTGTGCCGCCCTTGAGTTCGGGCAGCGTGAATTTGACATCGCCCGAATGGCTGTTGAAAATCGTCAGCAGGCGTTCGCCGTCTTTTTTACCAAGTGCGGCTTTTTCGTTGAAAATCACGCCGATGCTCTTGTATTCTTTTTTCGCCCAGTCGCTGTCTTTTTGCGGGGCGCCATTCGGGTTGATCCAGCTGATATCTGGCACATCATGTGCGTCGCTTTTCTGGCCGTGCATAAATGCCGTGCCGCGCAATACCTGATGGTCGCGACGAAACTGCGTCAGTTTTTTCACGAATTCGGTCAGCTTTTTGCCTTCGGCGGTGATGTCGTTCCAGTCGAGCCAGCCGATCGCGTTATCCTGTGCATAGGCGTTGTTGTTGCCGCGCTGGGAATTGCCGTGTTCATCGCCGGCCAGCAGCATGGGCGTGCCCTGTGACAGGAACAGCGTCGTCAGCATGTTGCGTTTTTGCTGTTCGCGCAGCGCGATGATTTTCGGATCGTGCGTGTCGCCTTCGATGCCGTGGTTGGCGCTGTAGTTTTCGTTCGCGCCGTCCTGGTTGTTCTCGCCATTCGCCAGGTTCTTTTTGTAGCTGTGGCTGACAACGTCGTGCAGCGTGAAACCGTCATGGATCGCGACGAAATTGATGCTGGCCTGCGGGCCGCGATCATTGTTATCGAATTCGGGCGATGATCCCGCAAGGCGCGTCGCCAGCCAGCGCAGCGCATCGGTCGTGCCGCGCCAGAATTTGCGGATATCGTCGCGGAAGCGGTCGTTCCATTCATGCCATTTTTTCGGGAAGTTGCCGAGCTGGTAGCCGCCGGGGCCGGGATCCCAAGGCTCCGCAATTAGTTTTACCTTTGATAAAACGGGATCGGCTTCCAATTCCTTGAAGAACGCGGCGCGCGCGTCATAACCGTTGCGGTCGCGGCCCAGCACGGGGGCAAGGTCGAAGCGGAAGCCGTCGATACCGTATTCGGCAACCCAATGGCGCAGGCTGTCCAGCACCATGCGGCGCACGGCGGGGTTCTCGAAATCCAGCGTATTACCCGTGCCGGTATCGTTCACATATTTGCTTTTGTCATGCGCGTCGAGGCGGTAATAGCTGGCGTTATCGACACCGCGCAAAGACAGGGTCGGGCCTGCCTCGTGGCTTTCGCCCGCATGGTTATAGACGACGTCCAGAATGACCTCGATGCCCGATTTGTGGAAGGCATCGACCATGTCGCGAAACTCCTGCCGCGCGTTGTTCTTGTCGGCGGCATATTCCGGCTCGGGCGCAAAGAAAGACAGGGTGTTATAGCCCCAGTAATTTTTCAGGCCCGCTTTCAGCAGAAAAGCGTCGTTCACCTTCGCATGGACGGGCAGCAGCTCCACCGCCGTCACGCCCAGTTCCTTGATGTAATCAATCGACTCTTTGCTCGCAAGACCGGCATAAGTGCCGCGCAGATGGGCGGGGATTTTGTCGTTCGCCGCCGTAAAACCCTTGGGATGCAGTTCATACAGCACCGTGTCTTCCCAGGCCTTTTTCGGCGCAGGGGCGAGGGGGCTGGACAGCGGCACGGTCACGCGCGCCTTCGCCACAAATGCGGCGCTGTCCTTGGCGGGGTTAATCAGTTCTTCGGCGTTGGTCTGCACCGTGCCGATGATTTCCTTGGCATAGGTGTCCAGCACCAGTTTTTCGGGATTGAAGCGGTGGCCGTTATGCGGTTCGTAAGGACCATCGACGCGGTAGCCATAGACCTGCTCGGCTTTCAGCCCCGGCACATAACCGTGCCAGACGTCGCCGGTTTTTTCGGGCAGCGTAATACGCTGCAATTCGGTTTTGCCGTCATCGCTGAACAGGCACAGCTCGACGCGTGCCGCATGTTTGGAATAGAGCGCAAAATTCACGCCGCGGCCATCGAAGGTTGCGCCGAGGGTGTCAGGTGTTCCGGTCTCGATGGAAAGCGTATCGCGGTCCATAAGCGTCCTGATCAATTGCGGTAAAGCGTCAGTCTGTTTAATGGAAACAGTCTAGCATGGCAATGCAGGATGTGAATTCTTATGTCATTGTGCGGCGCAGCAAGCGCAACTTTGTTACGTGTTTTTTACATCGACCACGGTTTGGCGCATCTGTTTCGACATCACGGTAATAAACGCAACGATGCCCAATGTGCAGACGCCGCCGAACACGATGGACGGCACAAGGCCCAGCAGCCGCGCCGCCGTTCCCGATTCGAAGGCGCCGATTTCATTCGACGAGATAATGAACATTGAACTGATCGACGATACGCGCCCGCGCATATGGTCGGGCGTCAGCAATTGCATCAGTGTCGCACGGATCGTCATGCTCACGCTGTCGAACACGCCGGACGCCACAAGGAACAGCATGGAGAGCCAGAACGAGGTACTGAGGCCGAAGCCGATCATGCACAGGCCGAACGCGCCCACCACGAACAGCAGCCGCGCCGTCGATACATGCCGCATCGGCAGGATGGCAAGATAAAGCGTCGTGAAAACCGCGCCGACTGCCGGCGCCGCGCGCAACAAGCCAAGGCCTGTTGATCCAACATGCAACACGTCTTCCGCGATCGCGGGCAGCATGGCGACAGCGCCGCCGAACAGCACCGCGAACATGTCGAGCGCCATCATGTTCAGCAGGATTTTCTTCTCCCAGATAAATTTCCAGCCGGCCTTGATGCTCTTCACGGCGCTTTCGCGGATTTCGCCGCGCGGATGCGACGTAACCTTGATGCCATGCACCATGATAAACGCCATCGTCATCAGCATCGCGGGCATCGCCCAGGCGACGGTCGGGCCATAGCCGCCATAGATCAATCCGGCAAGGGCGGGGGAAAGGATGGACGCTGCCTGAAACCCCGTGCCCATCCATGCGGCGGCCGAGGGCATTTCCTCGCGCTTGACCACCAGCGACAGCATGGTGAAGGACGACGGCACGACAAAGGCGCGCGCCAATCCTGAGAAAAAGATCGCGCCGTAAATGAGGTATATCAGCCAGCTCTGGTCCATCGCCACATGCCCGCCCGCGAATGTGAACAGGACGAGGGTATTGGCGGCAAGCGCAAAGATGGCGGAGCGGTAAATGAAATGCGGCTTGCCCACATCCACCACATGCCCCGCAAACAGCGCGCAGGTGATGGCGGGGATGGCCTCGGCCAGGCCTGTCAGCCCCAGCATGAACGGGTCTTTGGTGATCGAATAAATCTGCCAGCCGACGATAACCGATTGCGCCTGCAGCGCCATCATGATGAACATGCGCGTGAACAAAAGCGCCCGGAAATTCCTGATTTTCAGGACGCCGAAGGAATATTTGGAGGGCTGTTTTTGTATGGTTGTCATGACAGGCTTGTTCTACACGCTGAATCAGCGGCTATCCAGCGGATAATTGCTGAAAACAGGCTCCAGTTGCGGGTCGCGGGCGATGGAGGCGGGGGTGACCAGTTCCTGTTCCATGATGATCCTGCGGCATTTTTCCATCGTGATGCCGGTTATGCCCTGACAGGGCGGGTAGTATTTCCAGCGCTGTTCGATGATTGTGTCCATCGCGGATGACTTGGTCAGTTCGCCCACCTTTTGCAGCTTGCCGAGCGTGACGCCAGCGCCCGCATAGGCCTCGCGCACCAGTTCGCTGCAATAGAATGATTTTTTGTCGGGCAGGAAGTAAAAATCATACGGCTTGCCGTAGTGTTTTTTCGCGGTCGCTGCCGCTTTCCGCGCGATTTCCGGGGTGATGCCTTTCAGGCGCAGGATTGTGATGCGCTGCCCGACGCCGCGGCTGATCCATTGGGTCAGCGGCGTTTCCTTGACGGGGCCGACAGCCTCGACCACTACAGGCTCTTTGCCGCCGGTCTTGATGAATCCCATATGCGTATAGGGGCTCGAAGATGCCGCGATGATCGCCATGCCTTGCGTGCCGAGGATGGTTTGCAGGATGATATCGCCGTTCCTGATGCCGATGGATTTCGCATCCGGCGGCGTCATGCGCATAACGGCGAGCGATCCGCCAAGGATAATACCGAGTGCAAGTACAACGATCAGCGCGACAAGGCTGATTTTACGCCACATTGTAATTCAGGGTGTGAAGGGGCCGGGGCGGCGGGTCTGCTGTTGCTGGGCAGGCGCGCGTTGCGCCTCCAGCTCGGCCACTTTTTCGAGGATCAGCGGCGCAACCGACAGGATTTCCACGCGGCCTGCCAAGTTCGGCTGTTTTGCGAACAGCACATCGAGTTTTTCGCGCACGCCGGGGATGGTATCTGTGATGACAAGTTTATCAATCGCGCAGGTCATGCCGTCGGGTTTCGACATCAGCAGGCGTTCCAGCGCGTTGCCGGACAGGATGGCATGGGTCGCATAGGCGGTGACGGCTTTCGCTCCATGCGCCTTCAGCAATGCAGCGGCGTTCACCATGGTCGATCCGCCGTCGATCATGTCATCGACGATCACGACATCTTTGCCGGCCACGTCGCCGTCAAAGCTGGTGATTTTGGTGTCGCTGACGCCGGTATGGATTTTCGACGCGCGGAACATCAGGTCGTCGCTGAAATGGCCGAAGACTTGCTTGACCAGTTCGCGGGCGCGCAGCTGGCCTTCGTCGCCGGGCTTGTCCGCGCCGTCGGGCGCGCCGATCGCCAGTTCATCGGGCGCAATGTCAAAACGGCCTTTGATATCCGCCGCGATCATGGCCGTCGTCGGCACGGCCTGGAAATTCTCGCCGAATACGTTGGTATAAAGCTGCATCGCCGCCTTGGAATGGGGCGTCAGCGTGATGATCTTGTCGATGCCCGATGCCTTCAGCTGTTTTGCGAACAGGCCGGCGGCAAGGGATGTAAAGCGGTTCTTGAATTTGCGGTCCTGCCGCATGAAGGCCGCGAAGGGAACGATGGCGGTCACTTCCGCAGCGCCGTATTCCTTCAGCGTATTCGCCATCAGCATCAGGTGCTGCGCGTTGTCGCTTACGGGGCCGCCGGTCGACTGCACGACATACACTTTTGCGCCCTGCAGCCTGGCGAGGTTCTTTTCGAAATCCGGTTCCTGCCCGCGCATCAGCTCGACGAAAGGCTCGTCGCTGTCGAATTTACCGATGCTGGCGGTAATGATGTCAAAGCGTCCGTCGCTGCGCAGCGCATCCGCGGTTTCTTTCGAAACGCTGTTGCCGATCAAGAGGATAGGCTTTTGTGCAGTCATCGTGTGTTGTGCCCGGATTAGGGATGAATCGGTTCTGGCGAAGAATGTATCACAGGCCAATTCATTTTGTCATAAAAATGTTATAGTGTTACCTTACCCACAGGCCAATTCGTTGATTATGCTCAATTAAATTGTCAGCGGAAGCGGGGTTTTTTGCCTTCGGCAATGATATATAAAAGGGTATGACCGCAAAGAACATCACCCTCAAAATCGCTTCGGCCAGCACCAACCAGACGGGCGGCGACTGGCCGCGCAACATGGCCAATATAATGACGGCAATCGACCGCGCCGTTGCCGACCGCGCCGACATATTGGCGCTGGAGGAGTTGGGGCTGTCAGGGTATGAACGCGGCGACGATTTTTACTATTCCGACAACGCCAAAACGCGCGAGCTGCTGCAGCTGATCGCCGATTACGCCGCCAGCCGCGACCCGAACCTGATTATCTCCGTCGGCCACCCGTGGTATTTCGCGGATAAGGATTTGGCGGCGCAGGATGACCGCCGCAAAAACCCGCTGTTCAACCGTGTGAACCAGCAATTCGACGCGCAGGCCTTTCTGGCGGGCGGCGAGGTGGTGGCGATATCCGCGAAAACATATTTGTTCAATTATGAACGCGGCTACGAAAAGCGCCATTTCGAAGAATGGAGTGATGCTGCCGCCGATATGTACGAGAACAAACACGGCAAGGGCAGGGACGGCACCATCCTGATCGACCTGCCCGGCATGACCTATCCCGATGGCACGGCGGTTGCCGACCGCGTCATCCCCTTCGGCAGCCCTGTCATTCAGGCGGGCGCAAATGGCGAAGCGATCAACCTGTGGCATATCATCTGCGAAATGTACTGGGTGGGTTCGCGCTTTGATGGCGCGGCGGATAACGGCAATTATGCGCAGGATAATCCGCTGGCGCAAAAATCGCGGAAATTCGATATTTCCGTCTGCCTGAACCCCAACGCATCCCCGCCCGTTGCGAACAAGATCGACAAGCACCGCGAACTTTGCACACTGGCGAGCGGCTATTGCGGCGTGCTGGTGCATACCGACGGGCTTGGTTCGTCCGGCTCCACTTTCGCGCAATTCGGCAGCCGCATCATGGCGCAGGGCGGCAAGATCATTTCCGAAGGCAAGCGCGTCAGTTTTGCCGATGTCGCCTATACCAGCCAGATCGTGACGGTTGCGGCGGCAGCGGACAAAGGTCATGCGCCGCACGCCGTCATTCCGCACAATTTTATCACGCAGCATAAAGCTGGCGTGCAAGACGGCCCCGCCGCATGGGAAGCCGGCATCTTCCGCGAGATGGAAGAAGAACTGCGCAACGAACTGCTCTGGCTGTTCGATTACCTGCGTAAAAACAAAATCTCCGGCGTGGCGCAGGCCTTGTCGGGCGGCGCGGATTCCGCCTACAACGCCGCGAAAATCCGCTTCATGGTCGAACTGGCGGTGAATGAACTGGGCGTGGAGGGATTCTTCAACGCCATGCCGCATCTGCCGTTCCGCAGGGATGTGATGGCGGCGCAGGGAGATGCGGTCGATAACATCATGTCGCATATGCTCACTTGCGTTTACATGGGCACCGATAACAGCTCTGATGAGACGTTGCGCGCCGCGCAAACGCTGATCGAGGGGGGCACATCGCCCGAAGGCGAAACGTATAAAGGCATCGGCGGAAAATTCGAATACCGAAATGTACAACGATTGGTCGAGGTCTATGCCGAAATTTTCAGCGGCGTGAACCCGGGCGCGCTGGATGACGCGCGCGAGGCTGAAATTCGCCGCGAAATCGCCGGCATCTTGCGCACGCGCAAGGAAGATACTTCGCCCGCGATACTGGAACAGGCCATCGCGCAGCTGAAATCGCGCTTCACGGAAATCGGCGGGCAGGTGCTGTCGACCGCTATCGACAGCCATTCACTGGCCTATGAAAACATTCAGGCGCGCCTGCGGCAGGTGCTGATTATGCTGTTCGCGAATATCGAGAATAAGATCGCGATATCCAACCCCAACCTCGACGAAGGCCGAAATTCGTATGCCACCTGGGGCGGCGACCTGCATGGCGGCATGATCAGCGGCAACGCGCATAAGAATAAGCAGCGCGAGCTGGATCACATGGAGTCGCTGTTCGAACACGGGCTGCAGGACGGCGTTGCGCCCGTGCGCGCTTTCTACTGGGTTCTCAAAAACCGCCCCTCCGCCGAATTGCAGCCGAAGAGCAAAGACGGAAAGGTGACGCAGTTCGATGAAGACCAGCTGGGCCGCACTTTCCATCAGATGAACGTCATTTCTGATTACATGTTAAATGAAAGGCCATTGGATCAGGCGGAGCGCAAGAACAGTCCGATTGAAGTATTCGACAAAACTCAATTGCTGCCAGAGTTCGAAAACGACGATCTTGAAACCCTGCATGACCGCATCCGCCTGTCCTACGATAAATGGGCGCATGCGCAGTTTAAAATTCATGGCAGCCCGATCGCCGCCACCTACGGGTCGAACATTGACAAACAATCGTCCCTGCGCACACCCAATATCGCGGCCTTCCACAAACCGGAACTGGCGCAGCTGGCGCTGCATGTGCTAGCGGCGATGGCGGCGCGTGATGGCAAGTCGTTCGATATGCTGACAGGCCAGCGCCTGCCCGCGCTGATGCAGCGCGCCTATCTCGACCGTGATTTTGCGGAAGCGTTAACGTCTAAAATGTGGACACCCGCCGCCAATGACGGGCGCAAGCTGAAGATCGCAACGCTGTACGGCTATATCCGCGACCACGGCTTTGCCGCGCTGTTGCAGGATACCGGCATGGCGCAACGTCTTGCCGAAGCCGCCGCATCGCGCAAAAAATAAACCCTCCGGCCTTGCGGGCGGAGGGTTTATTTAAATCAGCGACGTCTTACATCAGGACGCGCAGGCAGGCCTGCACAACCACGTTCACGATAACCGCGACGACGGTAAAGACAACGGCCTGGTCTTTGGGGCATTTCATCAGTTTGGGCACGCCCAGAAAGAACAGGTACAGCGAATACACCACACCCACCAGCATCAGGATCGGGCCGATGATGGGAACGATCAGGAACAGGCCCGAAACCCATGCGGGCGTCGCGGAATAAATCGCGAGCTGGAAGGCGCTGATCTGGTTGGACGTGCCCTTGAATTTCGGCGCCAGAAAATCGACG
>JADYYV010000011.1 GCA_020853455.1 Alphaproteobacteria bacterium
CCGTTGCGACGGCGGGTACGGCTGCGGTCGTCAGCACCGCAAAACCGTCGCGCCCGTTGAACGTGTCCCAGATGCCCGCAAAGCCCGTGACGCGCGACGGCACGATATCACACGGCTGGGGCGGTTTCTGCGTGCGGTCCCATTCAAAGAAACCATCGGCGAGGATAACGCAGCGGCGCGCCTGCACGCTGTCGCGGAAGGACGGTTTTTCAAACACGGTTTCCGACCGGCAATTGACCAGCGGCTTGCCTTCCTTCGCCCAGCGCGGGATATAGCCCCAATAAAGATGCTCGATGGAATCGCCACGGATGACGGGCAGGGTTGTGCCGGGGGTGGCCACGCCAGCCGCGTCCGCGAAACGCGGCATTTTAATGCCGAAACGGTCGGCCAGTTCCTGCAAAGCAGCGATTTGTTTATAGCGCCCGCACATGATATAGTCGCCTTCCAAAATTCGAGAGGAATAAAGCAATGGCGGACCAAAAGGGCAAGACAATTCTGACAGGCGTAAAGCCCACGGGCGCGCCGCATATCGGCAATTATATCGGCGCCATCCGCCCCGCGCTGCGCCTTGCGGCAAGCCATGAAAAATCATACCTGTTCATCGCCGATTACCACGCGCTGAACGCGGTGTACGATCCGAAAGCGCTGAAGGAAGACAGCTATCAGGTCGCGGCCTGCTGGCTCGCCCTCGGGCTCGACCCCGCGAAAACGGTGTTGTACCGCCAGTCGGATATTCCGGAGATTCCCGAACTGGTGACGATTTTGTCCGCCGTCACGCCCAAGGGCCTGATGGATCGCAGCCATGCGTATAAGGCTGCGAAGGACCGCAACGCGGAAGAAAACCGCGACCCCGATGCCGATGTGAATATGGGCCTCTACACCTATCCGCTGCTGATGGCCGCCGACATTCTGATTGCGAATACCGATATCGTCCCGGTCGGCAAGGATCAGGTGCAGCACATCGAATTCGCGCGCGACATGGCGGGCTATTTCAACGGCGCGTTCAAAAAGAATGTGCTGAAACTGCCCGAATACCAGCTGGAGGCCGGCGGGGCGCTGCTGCCCGGCATCGACGGCCGCAAGATGAGCAAATCATACGGCAACCACATCCCCGTCTTCATCGACAGCGCCGCGCGCCGCAAACTGGTGATGAAAACGGTCACGGATTCCAAACTGCCCGCCGAGCCGAAGAACCCCGACGAAAACGTAATCTTCCAGATATACACGCATGTCGGCACGCCCGAAGAAGTGCAGGCGATGCGCGACGCGTTTGAAAAAGGCGGCATGGGCTATGGCGACGCGAAACAGAAACTGTTCGAGGCGCTGGAACGCAACTTCGAACAGCCCACTGCGAAATACAACGAGCTGATGGCTGACCGGAAAAAGCTGGATGATATTCTGGAGGAAGGCGCCGCCCGCGCGCGCAAAGTGACGCGCGAGACGCTGTCGAATGTGCGGGAAGCGATTGGGTTGGCGCGGTTGCGTAACTAAACACGGCTTAGGGTGCTGTTATGATAGCGTCGATATTTTCTCGGATTTTTTTGAAACGCTATGGAGTGTTATTGGAAGGTATAAATTTTCAAGCTCAACTCGGTGACTCTCCCCAAAAATTGTGTTTTTTTACAACACGTTTTGTTAGTGCTTCGGATGAAATCCATGCTGCTGAAAGGGCAAAGACGCTAGTCTTAAACGAGCTTTCTCATCGATTAAGTGTAGATACTCATCAACAATTGAATGCAGCACAAAATCCGGCATCTCTGATTGTCGAAAAAGTTTATCAAGCGAAATGGCATGCAAGGATGTTTAGCCGTCAACGCGGCTTCACGTTTTATGCAGCCGAAGATGATAATAAAAAAAATTCTGAGTAAAATAAAAACATTTATAACAAAGACTTAAAGCTATTATTGACATAACGCAGCGCATGCCGTATCCTCCGCGCAACCTCAAAAACAGCGAGCCGAGAGCCATGAAATTCGAAGACACCAGCCTGTTGCGCCACCCGACCGTCGAGAAGGCGTATAACGTCATGCGCACGTTTTTCCAGGACGGCGACGACTGGGCGCGCGAAGCGGTGCGGGCCGGGGAGATCATCACGGCGAATGCCAAGAACCCCGATCCCGATGCGATCGCGGCGAGCGTGCTGATGAACGGCATGGTCATCCCTTACGAGGCGGAACAGTTCGAACAATCGGTATCCCCCCGCGCGGCGGATTACTTAAAAAAATTCTACGAACTCGACCTCGAAAACCCGAAATTCTCGACCGCGGGCGAACAGCAGGTTTTGCTGGCGACTTCCGTGATCGGCCTTGAAGCCGTGCAGGCTAAAATCGCCGCTGGCGAAGTGGCGCATATCATCGAATACCGCAATGTCAGCCGCGTGATCGACATGAACGACCGCTCGCTCGCCGAAATCGCGCGCGACGGCACGACGGAACCCGAAATGCTGCAGGCCGCGCAAACGGCCCTGGTCGGGGCGCAATCGGCGCTCGCGGGCGTGGTGGCGCAGCGCGTGAACGAATTGAAATTTGAAAACACCGGCCTGCCGGATCACCCCACCATCCGCAGCGTGTACGAAGAAATGAAAACATGGGCGTTCGACGGCGACGCGCTGGGCGGCTATGCGCAGACGAATGCCGCGATTGCGAAAGTGGTGGCGGAGAGCGTATCGAGCGATCCCGAAGTGATTGCGGCGGCGCTTTTGAACCAGTACAGCACGCTGCGCCCCGGCCATAAAAAGCCCGAAGATTTCGGCGCGCGCATCGGCGAGCTGTGGCAGCAATCCTCCCCCTGGGCGCGCATGGGCAAAAATGAAAAAGCGAACCAGCCGAAAACGCCCGAGGCATTGGCGATCCGCGAAGCCGCGCGCCTCTACTTCCTCGAAGGCCAGATCGAATGGCTGAATTCGGCCAAAGGCATGGAACACGACGCCCGCGTGGAAACGCTGGAACGCCTCGAAGACAGCCGCGACAGCGTGGCGCAGGCTGCGGCATCGCAGGACAATCCCGTTTTCAAGGCGCGCCTTGAAAAAGCGGTCGCGGGCGCGGACGCGCTGATCCACAAGCCCGAAAACGTGAAGATCCGCAAGCCCGGCAGCCCGAAGGTTGATCCGGGTTGGTAAAAACGACGAAATAATGTAGTATCCGCCTCAAGAGGTTTTGACATGAAATTCGCACTCGCCATTCTCGCCGCCGTTATCTTCGCTGGCCCTGCAATCGCAGACCGTGGCGATGCCGAAAACGCGCCGAAAATCGTGATCGCGAAAACCACTTCCGAACAGCGCGCCGTCGCCGAAATCATCTCCGGCCGCCTGCGCTCGGCGCTTGAAAGCGAGCCCTATACGCTCGACACCGACGGCCGCGACGCTTCGACCCGTCGTTAATCCCTAGAATTGTCATCCCAGCGAAGGCTGGGATCTCCCGCCGTCGGGCGAATTTATAAAAGCAGGCCTCGCGGCCTGCGGGATGCCAGCCTACGCTGGTATGACGTAGTTTATGAAAAATTGTTGCGGGATTTGATAGACCAAATTCGCCTATTCAGGCATTTTACAGCCTGCAGTTTTGAATCCTTTGAGGGCTCCATGACCATCGACTACGGCAACACCATCCACCTTCCGAAAACCGACTTCCCGCGCCGCGCAGGATTGGCGCAGTTGGAGCCGAAAATCCAGAAGCGGTGGGCGGATATGGACCTCTATAAAAAGCAGCGCGACGCGTCGAAAGACCGCGAGACGTTCATCCTGCATTTCGGTCCTCCGTTTGCCAACGGGCATATCCATCTGGGGCATTTGCTGTCCAAGACGCTGAAGGATTTCGTGACGCGCAGCCAGCAGGCGACGGGGAAAAACGCGCTGCTGGTTCCCGGCTGGGATTGCCACGGCCTGCCCATCGAATGGAAGATCGAGGAAAAATACCGCGCCGAGGGCAAGAAGAAAAACGACACCGATGCCGTCGCCTTCCGCGCCGAATGCCGCAATTTCGCGCAAGGCTGGGTCGATGTGCAGAACGCCGAATTCCAGCGCGTGGGCGTGATGGGCGACTGGAAAAATTACTACAGCACCATGCACCCGACATCGGAAGCCACGATCGCGCAGGAGATCCATAAATTCCTGCTCAACGGCGGGTTATACCGTGGCTCGAAACCCGTCATGTGGTCGATCCCCGAACAGACCGCGCTCGCCGAAGCGGAAGTGGAATATAAGGATGTGACGTCCGACACCGCATGGGTGAAATTCCCCGTCGCGAAAAAAGGCGCGAAATTCCCGGCATCGTTCGACGGCGCATCTGTCGTCATCTGGACGACCACCCCGTGGACGCTGCCTGGCAACCGCGCTGTCGCATACGGCAAAGATATTGATTACGTCGTCGTCACCGTTACATCCGTGGGCGAAGAAGCGCTGGTGAAAGCGGGCGACAAGCTGATCGTCGCATCCGCGCTACTCGATGCTTTCCTGAAAAGCGCGAAAATCACCGGCAGCACGCAATCGGAATCCGCCAAGGGCGACGCGTTCGAAGGCACGATCTGCCATCACGCGCTGCACGGCAAAGGTTACGAATTCGACGTGCCGATGCTGGAGGGGGATTTCGTCACGACCGATGCGGGTACGGGTTTCGTGCATATCGCGCCGGGTCATGGCGAAGACGATTACCGCCTCGGCCTGAAAAACCATATCGAAGTGCCGCACACCGTGAAGGGCGATGGCACGTATTTCGAAGATGTGCCGCTGTTCGCGGGCATCCCCGTCTACCTGCCCGACGGCAAAAAAGGCTGGGCGAATAAAACCGTGCTGAAGGAAATCACCGAATCCGGCAATCTGGTCGCGAAGGCGCAGATCCAGCACAGCTATCCGCATTCGTGGCGCTCCAAAGCGCCTGTTATCTTCCGCAACACGCCGCAATGGTTTATCTCGATGGAGAAAAACGACCTGCGCGCAAAAGCGTTGTCGGAAATCAAGAAAACGCGCTGGGTTCCCGCACGCGGCGAAAACCGCATCGCGGCGATGGTGGAACAGCGCGGCGACTGGTGCGTATCCCGCCAGCGCGCATGGGGCGTTCCCATCGCCATCTTCGTGAACAAGAAAACGAACGAGCCGCTGAAGGACGAAAAAGTACTCAAAAACATCATCGATATCTTTAACAAGGAAGGCTCGGACGCATGGTTCGCGCGTCCGGCATCCGATTTCCTTGGCGCTGGTTATAACGCTGACGATTTTGAACAGGTCAAAGACATTATCGACGTCTGGTTTGAATCGGGCTCGACCCAAGGCTTCGTGCTGGAAAACCGTCCCGACCTGCATCGCCCCGCCGATTTGTACCTCGAAGGATCCGACCAGCATCGCGGCTGGTTCCAGTCCTCGCTGCTCGTCGGTTGCGGCACGCGCGGCGATGCGCCGTTCAAGGCGGTGCTGACGCACGGCTTCATCCTCGATGAAAAAGGCTACAAGATGTCGAAGAGCACGGGCAACGTGACCTCGCCCAACGCGCTGATGGAAAAATACGGCGCGGATGTGATGCGCCTGTGGGTGGCAGGTTCGGATTACACCGAAGACATCAAGTTCGGCGAAAACATCCTGTCCGGCCATGTCGATATCTACCGCCGCATCCGCAATACCTTCTGCTACCTGCTGGGTTCGGTCACGGGGTTCAAGGCATCGGATCGTCTTGCGTATGAAAAACTCGGCGACTTCGACAAATGGGTGCTGCACCGCCTCTATGAAATCGACCAGACCGTGCGCCAATGCGTGAATGATTTCGATTTCCTGAAACTGACGACCGTCGTGCATAACTTCTGCGCGCGCGACCTGTCGGCGTTTTATTTCGACGTCTGCAAGGACACGCTGTATTGCGAAGCGACCGGCAGCGACAAGCGCCGCGCGGTGCTGACGGTGCTGGACCATGTGTTCAACCATCTTGTGCATTGGCTGTCGCCGGTGCTGGTCTATACGACCGAAGAAGCCTGGCTGTCGTATAAGGGCCTGACGCTGGACGATGCGAAGGAAAGCATCCATCTGTCCACCATGCCCGTCGCGCCGAAAGAATGGCTGAATGCCGACCTTGCCGCGAAATGGGACAAGATCGCGGCCGTGCGCGGCGTTGTTACAGGCGCGCTGGAAATCAAGCGCGCGGAAAAACAGATCGGCGCGTCGCTGGAGGCATCGCCGCAGGTGTTCGTGGCCGATACCGCATTGGCGGGCGTTCTGAAAAGCATTTCCTTCGCCGATGTCTGCATCACCTCGGGCATCGATGTGCAGCAGGGCAATGCGCCCTCGGGCGCGTTCCAGCTGCCGGGCGTCGACGGCGTATCGGTCGTGTTCCACAAGGCCGAAGGCGCGAAATGCGAGCGTTGCTGGAAATACACCGGCGATGTGGGCAGCAACGCGCATCACGCCGGCATCTGCGCGCGCTGCGCGGAAGTCGTTGAACGCGAACATAAATCCGCCGCCGCATAAGGATTTTTACAGGGCGGGGGTGGGCAAAGAACGCGCGCGGCTTATATAATCAGCCAGTGTTAACAAATTAGATTAAAGGAAAACGACAATGACCGGCACAGCAACCGCACACGTCCTGCCCCATGTGAACAACATCGAAACGCTGAAAGACGCGCTGCCCGATTTCGCCAAAGACATCCGCCTTAATTTGTCTGCCGTTATCAAGGCGGATGATGTGTCGGGCGGCCTCAGCCTCAATCACGTCATGGGCGTGGCGCTGGCTTCGGCATACGCAACGCGCAACCGCACCGTGATCGCCGCGCTGGAGGGTGAAACCGCATCCATCCTCAGCCCCGAAGAAATCAACGCCGCGAAAGCAGCCGCGACCGTGATGGCGATGAGCAATATCTATTACCGCTCCACCTACATGGTCGGCGACGACGAAATCGGCAAGCTGCCCGCGGGCCTGCGCATGAACGTGATCGGCAATCCCGGCGTCGATAAAGTGACGTTCGAACTTTATTCGCTGGGCGTTTCCGCCATCAACGGCTGCTCGGCGTGCCTCGCCGCCCATGCCAAGGGCGCGCAGGCGCATGAGGTGAGCAAGGTCGGCGTGCAGCATACGCTGCGCATCGCGGCGGTGTTGTTCGCGGCGGCGCAGGCTGTTTCGATTTAATTTTTAAGGGAGTTATTTCATGAGCAAGAAAAGCGCAAAAGTCATCGAGGCACTCGAAAAACTGCTGGCGGACAGCTATACGCTGCAGCTGAAAACGCAGAACTATCACTGGAACGTGACGGGCCCCAGCTTCAATTCGCTGCACCTGCTGTTTGAAACACAATACACCGACCTTTCCACCGCCGTCGATGAAATCGCGGAACGCATCCGCGCGCTGGGCGGCAAGGCGCCGGGCAGCTTCAAGGCGTTTGCGAAACTCGCCAGCATCAAGGAAGAAACGGAATCGCCCAAGGCGACCGATATGGTGAAAAACCTTGCGAAAGATCAGGAAACCATCGTGGCATCGGCTGAAAAAGTGCTGAAGGCCGCCGAAGAAACCGGCGACGAGCCGACGGTCGATCTGGCCATCGGCCGCCAGCAGTTGCACCAGAAAAACGCCTGGATGCTGCACGCGCATCTGGAATAAGCCATGCCGGGTTTCCTTTTGACATGGAATCCCGCCATCGGCGACCAAGGCGACAACTGGTCGGATGATGACCTTGTGAAAAAATTGATCTCTCCCTTCCGCCGGAAGGGGGAGATTTTTTTGGACTGGCGCACGGCCGCTCCGCGCAAGATGCAAATCGGCGACCAAGTTTTCCTGTTAAAGCAGGGCCCCCGCCCCAAGGGCATCTTCGGCATCGGCGTGGTGGCAAAACAGGCCGAGCGCGAGCCGGATGACCCCGCGCGCTTCCGCGTGCGCGTGCAGATCACGAAACTGGTGAACCCTGTAAAGGGCGAATTTCTGGCGGGTGAAATGGCGCTGACCGACATGATCGGCAAATTGCTGGTGGGCGCGCGCTTCAGCGGCAGGTCTATTCCCGAAGACCGCCTGAAGCGGCTGAATAAATATCTCGCTAAAGGCTGAAACTGTCGCCGTGCTTGTGGCGCGTCACCACGCCGTCTTTCAGCACGGTCACGCGGCCCTTGCCGACGACTTCGTAATTGCCGTTTTTGATGACGACGCCGGTGTCTTCATCCAGCCCCACGCCAACTTTGCGGCTGTCGGCGGCGGCTGCGCCGAATAAACGCTTTAATCTGTGGCGCTGGTTGAAATGCGTGTCGAACACGATATCGGGCGTGAAACTCAATCCTTCGCCAAGGCCCAATCCGCCGGGCTTCAGCGCCTTGCGGGGATCGCCTCCGGTAATCATCAATTGCGACATGGCGGCGGCACCCGCGCTGGTGCCGGCGACAACCGCGCCCTCCGCTTCACGCGCGGCCAGCGCCGCCAGAAACGCCGTGCCGCCAAAGGCCGCCGACAGTTTTTCCTGATCGCCGCCGGAAAAGAAAACCACATCGTAATTTTTCAATGATGCGATGCTGGCGGGTGCGTCTGCCTCGGCCTTTGTCGTGATATGACGGATATCGGGCGCGACGTTCAGCCGCGCGAAAGCGTCGCGGTATTTCTCCGCCACTTCTTCGGGATATCCGGTGGCGGTTGTGATGACCAGCACGCGCGGCGATGCTGCGCCTGCCTCCGCCAGCACGCGCTTCAGCACGGTCATCCCGCCCGTTTTGTCTTCTGCGCCGCCGATGGCAATGATCGTCATTCGATTTCTCCGGAAGGGTAAATCTTATGGCAATAGCGCAATGTTGTCAAATCAGCCTGAAAAGGCTGCGAAATATTGCACCAGATGGTCGATGAATTTGCGGGTGCGGGCGCTTAAATGACGCTGCGGCACATAGACGGCCTGTATCAGCATCGGTTCTTCCTCGTATTCCTCCAGCAATATTTCCAACTCGCCGCTGTTCACATGGTTGCCGACGATGAAACTGGGCAGCACGGTGATTCCGCAATCGCGGAGCGCGGCATCCAGCAGCAGCGATCCGTTGTCGCTGGAAAAACGTCCCGCCACCGGCTGCAAATGTTTGCGCCCGTTGATGCGGTAACCCCAGGCCTTGCCGTCGTTCACGCCGCTATAGACCATGCAGTTGTGCTGCGACAGGTCCTGCGGTTTTTCCGGTCTGCCATGTGACCGCAAATAGGCGGGGCTGGCGACAGTCACGCGCCGGCTTTCGGCCAGTTTACGCGCCACCAATGACGTATTGGCGATATCGCCGATGCGTATCGCCAGATCGAAATCCTCCTGCGTCAGCTCTGCCGAACGGTCGCCAAGATACAACCGCACGCCGACATCCGGATATTTATCAAGGAACGACGCGATGGCGGGGCCAAGGAATTTGGTGCCGAAGGTCACAGGCGCGCTGACGCGCACATCGCCCACCGGGTTTTCGTTTTGATAGCGTAGGTTTTCTTCGACTTCGGCGAGTTCGTGGATGATGCGCCGCGCGTGGTCGAAATACTGGTACCCCGCATCGGTCAGCGCCACATGTCGCGTCGTGCGCTGGAGCAGGCGGGTGCCCAGATAACCCTCCAGATCCTTGATGCGCTTGCTGACCACCGAATTGGCGATGTTCAGCCGCCGCGCGGTTTCGGCGAAGCTGTTGGTCTCGGCGACCGTCACGAAAGCGAGGATATTTGCTAGCCTGTCCATAATTCATATTAATCGAATAAATAGAAATATAAATGATAAAAGCGCTATATTCCGCTTTTTTAGCGAAAAGATATATATTGGTAGATAGAAAGGTTGGTGTAACATGATGAACATCACAAAATCGAATGACCGTGGAGAAACAGGTACTTACTGGCTGCAAAGCTTCCACAGCTTCTCCTTTGGCGAATATTATGATCCCCGCAACATGGGTTTCGGCCCTCTGCGCGTTATCAACGAAGACGTTGTGCGCGCCGGCACGGGTTTCGACACCCATCCGCACGCGAATATGGAGATCATGACCTATGTCCTCAGCGGTTCGCTGGAGCATAAGGACAGCCTTGGCAATGGCGGCATCATCCGCCCCGGCGACGTTCAGTTGATGAGCGCGGGGAAGGGGATTCTGCACAGCGAGAAAAACCCGTCGGAGAGCGAAGACGTCCATCTGCTGCAAATTTGGATCATGCCCAATGTTGCGGGCACACAGCCGGGTTACCAGCAAACGACGTTTAATCCGGCGGAAATGCAGAATGCGCTGCGGCTGGTCGTGTCGCCTGATGGCGAAAACGGCTCGCTGGTCATCAAGCAGGATGCGAAGCTCTGGGTGGCGCGCATGGATGCGGGATCCTCCGTTTCTCTGGAAATGAAGCCGGACCGGAAATACTGGTTCCAGATGGCGCGCGGTTCTGCGGAACTGCTTGGCAAAACTCTGGAGCAGGGCGACGCGCTCGGGCTTGATAATGAACCCGGCAAGGCGGATATTAAAGCGACCGAAAAATCCGAACTGCTCGTGTTCGAACTCCCCCGTTAACAAAGGAAACAAAACCATGACCACAAAAACAAAAATCCTCGTTTTCGCGGGCGCGACGCGCGAAGGCTCGTTCAACAAGAAACTCGCCCGCCTCGCCGCGAAAGCGGCGGGCGATGCGGGAGCCGAGGTGACGCTGGTCGACCTGAAGGATTACCCGATGCCGCTCTATGACGGCGACGATGAATCCGCCGCCGGCCTGCCTGCGAAAGCGCTTGAATTCAAAAAACTCGTGAAGGAAGCCGACGGTTTCCTGATCGCGTCGCCCGAATACAACAGCGGCTATTCCGGCGTGCTGAAAAACACCATCGACTGGGCCAGCCGCCCGTCGGAAGCGGGCGAGGGTTCGGCCGCCGCATTCGCCGGAAAATATGCCGGCATCATGGCGGCGTCGCCGGGCGCGCTGGGCGGGTTGCGCGGGCTTTATGCGTTGCGCGAACTGCTAATGAACATCAACCTCACGGTCCTGCCGCGTATGCAGGCGGTGGGCGGCGCGGGTGCGGCGTTCAACGACGACGGCACGCTGAAGGACGAAAAATTCAGCAAAGGCGTCGCGGGCGTCGCGCAGGATCTCGTGAAAACCTTGCAGAAACTCAAGGCATAACGGGGCAGAATTTTGAACACCAGACCCACGCTGCTGGAGGGCGATCCGGGCGCGCATATCAGGCGCCTGACGCTCCCGCTTGCCTGGGGCATGCTGGCGATGACCAGCTTTTCGGTGTTCGATGCGTGGTTCATTTCGCATCTGGGCACGAAATACCTGGCCGCGATGGGCTTCACGATTCCGGTCGTGATGTTCTTCATGGGCATCGTGTTCGGCACATCGGTCGGCACGACATCGGCCATCGCGCGCGTCTATGGCGAGGGCGATTTTGAAAAAGTACGCCGCATGGCGACCGACGCGCTGAGCCTGACCGTGCTGAGCGTGGTCGTCGCATCGGTGCTGGGCATGCTGTTCATCGACCCGATCTTCCGCCTGATGGGCGCGACGCCGGACCTGCTGCCGCTGATCCACCGCTACATGATGATCTGGTATTGCGGCTTGCCGTTCCTGGGCCTTTTGATGGTCGGCAATGCCTGCATCCGCGCGACGGGGGATACGCATTTCGTCTCTAAGATGATGACGCTGCTGGCCGTCAGCAATATCATCCTCGACCCGTTTTTTATCTTCGGCTGGGGGCCGTTTCCCGAATGGAAACTGGCGGGCGCGGCGGCGACGCTGGTGACGTCGTATTACCTGACCTGCTGCGTTTCCATGTATTTCCTGATTTTCAAAAAGAAAATCCTGATGCATCCCGTCATCCATCCCGGACTTCTGGCATCATGGGGGCGTATCCTGCATGTGGCGGTGCCGTCGATCGTCAGCAACCAGATCGCGCCGATTTCCGCCGCCATCATCACATGGATGGCGGCGCAGTTCGGCAAGGAAGCAGTGGCCGCGCTGGGCGTTGCGACGCGCATCGAAAGCATGGCGACGCTGCTGTTCTATTCCATGGGCGCGGCGATCGCCATTTTCGCGGGGCAGAATTACGGCGCGGGAAATTACGGCCGCATCCAGCAGGGCGTCGCCACGGGCGCGAAATATTCGATGATCTGGGGACTGCTGCTGGCAGCCGCGCTCTGGGCGTTTGCGTGGCATATCCCGACGTTTTTCGATTCAAACGAAAAAGTTATCGCCTATACCGCGCAATACCTGCACTGGGTGCCGGTCAGCTATGGTGCGCTGGGCGTGCTGGTGGTGTCGAACGCCGCGCTGAACGCGATGGGCAAGCCGCTGCCCGCAACCACGCTGATCCTGCTTAAGACTTTCGTTATTTACGTGCCGCTCGCCTATGTGTTGCAGGCGAAGATGGGATTTACGGGCATTCTGGCCGCGCTGGTCGCCACCAATTTCATCCTTGGCGTCGTGTCATTCTTCTGGAACCGCAAAATCGCTTCGTAAGGAAAATCCATGGACGTCGCCATCAAGACCATCGCGCTGCTGTTCGCCTCCAACGTCTTCATGACATTCGCGTGGTATGGGCATCTCAAGCACAAGGAAACCGCGCTGTGGATCGTGATCCTGATCAGCTGGGGCATCGCGTTTTTCGAATACTGCCTGCAGGTACCGGCCAACCGCATGGGCAATTCCGTCTTCAACGCCGCGCAGCTCAAAACCATTCAGGAAATCATCACGCTGGTCGTGTTTTCGGGCTTTTCGGTCTGGTATTTGAACGAACCGATCAAGTGGAATCACCTTGTCGGCTTCGCGCTGATCGTGGCGGCGGCGTTCTTTATCTTCAAGAAATGGTGATCAGCGCTTCGGCTGGGCGTAGATGACGGTATCCTTCGGCGCGGTCGATAACCCGCGCTCCGGCGGATTTGCAACCGGCGTGAATTCCAGCGTCTTGCCCACAAGGCCCCCCAGCGTCACGACCTTTTTCCAGCCGCTGATCGCATAGCCGCGGATTTTCAAATTCTTCTGGTCGCCGTGAGGCAATTGGATGTCGAAACTGAAGGCTTCCTTGCGCTGCTCGATCCAGATTTTTCCCTGCCACCTGCCGCCGCCCATGTTTTTCATGTCGCGCAGCTGCGCTTTGTATTCCAGCGCCTTTTCGAAATCGGCGGGCGTCAGTTTCGCTTTGTCCTTGCTCACATATCCCGCGACCAGGTTGCGCACTTTGTCATTCTCGGGGTTCAGCGCGTGGATGCGGAACTGTATGTCGGCTGAATCCGCCCATACGTCGATCACGCCGTCATATTCGGGATGCTTCCAGTAACTATGCGCGGCCTGCGGGATCGTCTGCACGGCGGCCGGCGGCACGACGGCATTCTGCGCGCGCATCGGGCGAACCGATGCCGCCAAAAATCCCAGCGCCAGCGCCGAGGTGGTGGCGAGGGTGGTGAATATTTTTGCGCGCTTGCTTGTCATAACTGGAATATAAGGGAAGCGGGGCGAGGCCGTCAAACGGAATATATCCTGCTGATTTAATTGCCGAATTTCCGCTGGCTATCATAGCCGAGGCCGAGCGCGACCGAAGACAGCTTGTTCTCCTCCGACAGCGCGGCATTGGGGAAGCGCGAACAGACCGCCTGTTTCAGCAACGGCGTTTCGGTGGGCCCGCCGGTCAGGATGATGATTTCAATGTCGTCATCACTCAGGCCTGCGGTCGCCAGACATTCGGTGATCGATTCAGAAATGCGGTCGACATGGCTGGTGATCGCGGTGTTGAACACCTCGCGCTGCACATCCAGCGTGAATCCGTTTTCGATGAAGCCCAGTGCCGCTGTCGTGCTTTCCTGATCCGTCAGATCGATCTTGGCGGCTTCAACCGACGACAAAATGCGGTGGCCCAGTTCGTGTTCCAGCGCGTTCACAAAACGGCCAAATCTTTTCGCCGCGTGGGATTCCGACAGGATATCGCGCATGTCCTTTTTCACCTTGGGCGTGTAAAGGAAGTTCACCTTCGACCATTCCGACATATCGTGGAACGGCGACAGCGGCACGTCGAAGCGTTTTTCGCCATAGGTGCTGCGATAACCGAAGGCGGGCATAAAGCTGGAAAGGCTTAAGGATTTATCAAAATCATTGCCGCCGATGCGTACGCCCGAATGGCCGAGGATGTCCTGGCTGCGGTCGGCGCGGTTGATGTATTTTTGCGAAACCTTGATGACCGTGAAATCCGACGTGCCGCCGCCGATATCGGCGACAAGCGCGCGTTTTTCGTCAGTCACCTTTATTTCATGCGCGAAGGCCGCTGCCACCGGTTCAAACTGGAAGGCAATGTGTTTGAATCCCGCTGCCGCCGCGATGCGCTGCAATTCGCTTTCCGCGCGCGCGTCGCCATCCTTGTCGCCGTCGATGAAATGCACGGGGCGGCCCATCACGGCATGGGTCAGTTCGTGGTTCAGCTGTTTTTCGGCGGTCGATTTGATATGGCCGATGAAATTACCGATGATCTCGTCGAAGCTGCGCATCCGGCCATTCACGACCGTGCCCTGATTCATCAGGGATGTGCCCAGAATGCGTTTCAGGCTGCGCATAAAGCGGCCTTCCTCGCCTTCGAAAAACAGTTTCTGCGCGGCGCGGCCAAAGGCGGGCAGGGGCGTATGGGCGGCGTAAAAAATCGCGCTCGGCAGCGTATCGCTGTCGCCTTCCACCTTCAGCAGGCGCGCGCCTGCCGGATCGCCCAGCGCAATCGCAGAATTCGACGTGCCGAAATCGATGCCGCAGGGATGCATGTGCCACCTTTTGGGAAAGCGCTGTTTTTATACTTTCCTCTGGTTTAAATCAAGAAAAACCCCGCAACCTTGCGGCGGCGGGGGTTTAAAGGGTTGGAATGGCGAAAGAATTACGCGACTTTCTTCGTGCGCGTTTTTACTTTTTTCGCCAGAAACGCATAGCTCATGATTTTATAGGCCAGCTTGGCGGCGAGGAAGTCGCAGCCATGCATATTGGGCTTGGGCGCCAGCTCGTTCACATCCGCGCCGATGAAGGTCGAAACCTTGGCGACTTCGCGGATGATGTTGACGGCTTCGTCCCAGAACAGCCCGCCCGGCTCCGGCGTGCCGGTCGCGGGGATCATGCTGGCATCGAAGGCGTCGATGTCGAAAGTGACATAGACGTTCTTGCCCTTGAAGTTGCGCACGATCTCTTTCATGTCCCAGAGGTGCTTTTCGCGCGCCCAATAGATTTTCAGGCGCTTCTTGTTCTTTTCAAGGAAAGGGATTTCGCCGGACGAGATGTTGCGGATGCCAAACGAATAAACGCTGACATTCGCGGGATCCATCGTGCGGCAGATGGCCGACGCGTGCGAATAATGCTCGCCGTGATACCCGTCGCGCAAATCGGCATGGGCATCGAAATGCAGCACCGCCACATCCTTGAAGTTGCGCGCATAGGGGCGGATCGCGCCCGCCGTGATCGAATGTTCGCCGCCGAAGACGAAGGGGAATTTGCCCATCGCCAGCACTTCTTCGACTTGCGCGTCCAGCTGTTCCAGCGCCTTTTCGACAGATTTGGAAATCTTGACGGGTTTCGCGGTGACAACGCCGTATTCGCGGAACGGCTCGCTCCAGAATTCGTCGTCGAACAGCTCGACCTGATGCGACGCGTGGATCATCGCGGCGGGTCCCTTCGACGTGCCGCCGCCATAGGATACCGAGGCCTCGAGGCCGAAGGGGATAACGACGACTTGCGCGTCTTTGGGCGAAACGGCATCCGCCTTTTCAAGGCCGAGAAAGCCGTCGGCGGGTTTCATGAATTGCATTGTGTGTTCCTTTCAAAATTTCTGCTCGCAGAATAGCGGCAACGCCGCCATTTTCAAGCCTTACTCGTCGTCGATCATCCCGCTGCCCTTGGAAATCGCCAGGAAAGCGTCGCGGTCGAGGTTTACGTGGGGGCCAAGGTCATGCTGATCGAGGTCTTCGATCGGCACCCAGACGAATTCGCTATGCTCCGGGGTCAGCTTCACCTTGTCGCCGAGCGGCCGGCAGAGATAGGCGAGGTTGAGGAGCGGCTGACCTTCGCGTTTTCCCGTGCGGGCGTGGAAAATCTGCATCACGTCGACCTTCAAGCCGGTTTCTTCTTTGTATTCGCGGGCGAGCGCGTCTTCGGGCGACTCCCCATGCTCCAAGCCGCCGCCGCAGAATTCCCAG
>JADYYV010000012.1 GCA_020853455.1 Alphaproteobacteria bacterium
CCGCCGGTTCCCCCGCTGCGTCACATGATGCGGCATATCCACCGCGACTACTCTTGCTTTTCTTGCCATGCGGGGAGTATAAATTAATAATGATAATCGTTCAATATAGGTGTGTGTCCCCAGATATTCCGAATTTAGAAAAAGATACCGAACATGATGCTTATAAAACACGGGCTGGAGAGGTACCGCCACCAGAGCTGGATCCCTGTGACAAACTTAGGTGGGAAATCAAACGTGAAGAAGATGTTGTAAAAGCCATGGAGGCATGGGACGCAAAATGGGATCCGGGAAAACATGCCACCGCTATCCAGCAACGCAAACAGGGTATCGAAAATCGAAAACAACAACTTAAAAATCAGTGTGGGGATTCCTGAAATGAATAAAGATGATCAGGATTATTTAGCGGCCTCTTTTAGTGATCAGATTAACTATGGCCCGAATGTTCCGCTAAGGCCAATTAACCCGATTACCTATCTTACACCTGAGGGAGATACGTGTTTACACATCGCTGCCATAAGGGGAGATCTTCGTCTGGTAAAAATACTCGTGGAAGCTGGATTAGATGTAAACTTCATCGGCGATATGGGTTATACGCCACTACATTATGCAAGTAAGGGTAAACACCAAAAAGTCGTTGATTTTTTGTTACGCGCAGGCGCTCAACCAGATATTAAAAATGAATTCGGCCAAAAGGCTCTAGAATAGGAAGATATGCAGAGTTCTAATCGGTTCTGGAGCATGGTTCTGGGATATCTGGATATCTGGGGACACACATCTATATCGCAGATAATCTAAATCGAAGTTAAAAATTAATCTAGCTTCCCTAATCCCGCCTCGGCGCGCGGTTCGCTTGATTTTTGGACGAAAGAGCGGCGGGGCGACCTCGCCCCGCCGCGTCCGTCAATCTCCCTCACTTCTTTCGGGCAGGTTTGCGTTTCTTGCCGTCTGCCTTGGCGTTCACGCCAGCGGCTTTACCGCCGGAAATCTCCGCAACCGGCTCCCATCCCGATATACCCTGCAAAATGCGCTCGGCATTTTTCGCAGGCGTGATGTGGCCGTAATAGTCCTCGATCATCTTGACCGAGGTACCCATTTGTTTGGCAAGGAAATAGACATCCACCCCTTCCATCAGCCGGAAGGTGGCATAGGTATGCCGCAGGCAATAGGCGCTCCTGCGGCTGCCGGAGGAGCTGTAGAGCAGTTTGACGGTGGTCAGCAGGTCTTCGATGTATGAGCCGTAATTGTCGGGATCAGATTTTCCTTCGTATGTTGAAAAGACAAAATCTTCAGGTTTTGTGGCATTCGATATTTTTCTAATTTTTTCGAGGTTATCGACGACGTTGCTGGCGGCAACGAGTTCCCTGTATTTACCTTTACCCCTGACATTGATCGCGGCGAAGCTTCGCTTCTGGCTATCCTTCCTCACATCAATGTCTCTCCAGCGGAGGTTTCTGGCCTCCATCGTCCTCATGCCGGTATTGGCCATGATGAGGATGAAGTAATAGGTCATATCGCGATACCAGTTCTCGATATCGGTATCGCCTTTCCTGAGCCATTCCGAACGCGCTTTGGTATGCAGCGTCCGGTATTCCGGCGGGGTGAATTCCTCCCGCCGTGCCTTGTCGGTGGGGAGTTTCCCCTGTGGCGAAAACTTTATGGATATTGCGAATTGACTTGTCGTGCCGGAGCGCCGTGCATATCGGCACATATCAGCCCGCTTTCGCAAGGCGTGCGCCGCTATTTTCTATAATAACCGCAAAGCTGCGGAAATGCCTGAGTTCGGGCAGGATTCAGTTTGCATCCAAAATCAGACTCATGCTAAAAACGCCTCGAATTCGCGGTGCATAAGAGCCGCTTATTATAAAGACAGAGGGGGCGCTTCACTTGGCAGGCAAAACGGGAAATCAGGCGATCGCACGACGCTACGCCACCGCGTTTTTTGAACTGGCATCCGAACAGTCGCAAATCGACGTGATCGCGGGTGATCTCACCACCATCGAAGCGCTGCTGGCATCGGGCGGCGACATGGACCGCTTCATCCACAACACCACGCTGCGCCGCGCCGACCAGGTTAAGGCGCTCTCCGCTTTGGCCGCGCACTTCAAGCTGTCGCCGCTGTCGGAAAAGCTGCTGGGCGTTGTCGCGCAGAACCGCCGCCTGCCGGATCTGGCGGGCATCGTTTCGGCGGCGCAGGAGCTGATCGCGGAACATCGCGGCGAAGTGACCGCCGAAGTGACCGCGGCGCAGGCGCTTGATCAATCGCAGATCGAGGCGATTGCGTCGAACCTGAAAAAAGTTTTGGGCAAAAACGTGCAGGTCAACCTGCATGTGGATGCCGCCATCATGGGCGGGCTGATCGTCAAGGTCGGATCGCGCCTGATCGACAGTTCCGTCAAGACCAAGCTGGAGCGCCTGCATCGTGCGCTCAAATCCAACAACGAATCTTCAGACAAAGCCAAAATGAAAGAGGTTGCATAAGCCATGGAAATCCGCGCAGCAGAAATTTCCTCCATCCTGAAAAACCAGATCGAAAAATTCGGCGCACAGGCCGATGTGGCCGAAGTCGGCCAGGTCGTTTCCGTCGGTGACGGCGTCGCCCGCGTGTTCGGCCTCGACAAGGTGAAGATGGGCGAACTCGTCGAGTTCTCCAACGGCGTAAAGGGCATGGCCCTCAACCTTGAATCCGACAACGTCGGCGTGGTCATCTTCGGCGAAGACCGCGACATCAAAGAAGGCGACACCGTCCGCCAGACCGGCGAAATCGTGTCGGTTCCGGTCGGCAAGGAACTGCTCGGCCGCGTGGTCGACGCGCTCGGCAACCCGATCGACGGCAAAGGCCCGCTGAAGGCAAAAGAAACCCGCCGCGTCGATGTGAAGGCACCCGGCATCATCGCGCGTAAATCGGTGCATGAGCCCATGCAGACCGGCCTCAAGGCGCTCGACGCCCTCGTGCCGATCGGCCGCGGCCAGCGCGAGCTGATCATCGGCGACCGCCAGACCGGCAAGACCGCCATCGCCCTCGACACCATCCTGAACCAGAAAGAAATCAACAAGGGCACCGACGAGAAGAA
>JADYYV010000013.1 GCA_020853455.1 Alphaproteobacteria bacterium
AACCTCATCAAGGACGCGCAGGACGACCTGCCGCTCAGCGTTCCCGCCGATTTCATTACGGCCTATGGCAACAACCTTGCCAATGCAATGGATGGCGACAAGAATTTCAACGCCTTGACGCTGCAGCTGCCGCCCTCCAGCCTTGTGACGCAGGACCTCGATTACATCGACCCCGAAGCGGTGCGCGATGCGACGAAATTCCTGAAAACGACGCTGGCGACGACTTTCGAACAGGAATACCGCGATATTTACAAAGCGACCGTCGCGCCCGCAGGCGAAAAATACGACCTGTCGCAGGAACAGGTCGGCCGCCGCGACATGCACAACCTCAGCCTGTCGTTCCTGGCCAGCCTGAAAACGCCGGAAATTGCTGCGGCTGCCTATGACCAATATACGAATGCGACGAACATGACCGAGCGTTATTCGGCGCTGGCCACCCTGTCGCGCATCCCGCCGTCGGGCGCTGCCGATACGCGCCAGATCGCGCTTGATGCGTTCTATGAGCGTTATAAAGACAACCCCAACGTGGTTGAAAAATGGCTGTCGCTCAACGCATCCATCGCCGATGGCGACCCCATCCAGCGTGTCAAAGACCTCATGAAGCATCCGAGCTTTGACGAAACGAACCCGAACCTCGTCTTCGCGCTTATGGGCGGCTTTATCAGCGGCAATAACACGCTGTATCACGATAAAAACGGCGAAGGATACAAGTTCCTGGCCGATACCGTCATCCACATGAACGAAGTCAACCCGCATACAGCAACCGGCCTTGCGAAGCGTTTCATGCAGTTCAAACGCTACGACAAGGATCGCCAGGATTTGATGGTGCGCGAGATGAAACGCATCATGGAAACTCCGCAGCTGGATTCCGGTATCAAGGAAGTGCTTGGCAAGGCGCTCGACACAGTCGATAAGAAAAAGCCGACCCACGACAACACCGCCAAATTCGGCGGCGCCTCGAAAAAGGCTGGCTGATTAACGGTGGTTGGTGGCGAGGTCGATTTCCATCCCGTCATAGGCGGGGCGGATATGCGGCGGCAATTCGTCGCAGAGCGTCTTGTAATCCATATGCGTCGTCAAAACGGTTAAATAGGTCATTTTTGGCTTCAGCCGTTCGACCCATTTGAACACGCGCTTCAGGTTGGCGTGGGTTGATACGCTTTCCTTGTGATACGCGCCGGCATCGACAATCCATGTCTCGACGCCCTTTAGCGCCTCCAGCGATTTTTCGGTGAAATCGGCAACGTCGACGCTGTAGGCGAAATCGCCGAAGCGGAAGCCAAGCGAGAGCATGGTCGTATGGTCCTGCTCGAAGCTTTCAACATCGATATCGCCGATGGTGAAACGGTCGTAATTCGCGATTTCCTTCTTCGCCAGAAACTGGGTATAGATACCGCCGAATTTCGGTTCGTACAAATACGGCCAGCGGCGGTGGATTTCGTCATGCGTTTCGGCATTGGTATAAAGATCGAGCAGCTTGGCGCTGTGATAGGCGATCGGGCGCAGATCGTCGATGCCGTTCACATGGTCGTTGTGCCCGTGACTGATCAACACGCCGTCCAGATGCTTGACGTTATAGGCGGTCAGCTGCTGCCGCAGGTCGTAACTTGTATCGACCAGCAGCGTGGTTTTTGCGGATTGCACCAGCAGCGAAGCGCGGGTGCGGTGGTTTTTATCGTTCGCGGGATCGCAAGTGCCCCAGAAACCACCGGCCGCAGGCACACCCAGTGACCCGCCGCAGCCCAGTACCGTCATCTTCATTGCGTTTTCGCCTTATTGAAGAGTTTAAAGAAGTTTTCCGTCGTCTGCGCCGACACTTGCTCCATCGTGAGCCCCTTCAGCTGCGCCACCATCTGCGCCGTATGCACGACGAAAGACGGCTCGTTCCGCTTGCCGCGATGCGGCATGGGGGCAAGATAAGGGCTGTCGGTCTCGACCAGGATGCGGTCCATCGGCACAAGTTTGACTATTTCGCGCAGCTCGTCCGATTTTTTAAACGTGATGATGCCGGAGAATGACACGTAAAAGCCCAGATCCAGCGATTTCTCCGCCAGCCACGGCGTGCCGCTGAAGCAATGCATCACGCCGCGCGCCTTGCGCTGCCCGGCATCGGTCATGATGCGGATGGTGTCTTCGTCGGCATCGCGGGTATGGATAATCAACGGCAGCCCGGTTTCAAGCGCGGCCTCGATATGCGTGGCGAACACGGCCTGCTGTTCTTCCTTGGGAGAATGTTCGTAGTAATAATCGAGGCCGGTTTCGCCGATGCCGACAACCTTGGGGTTGCGCGTCAGCGCGACGATTTCTTCTCGCTTGATATTGATCTCGCCCGCATCGGCGGCATGGTGCGGATGGGTGCCGACCGTGCAGTTGATGACCGGCGACGATTCCGCGACGGCAAGGATCTGCGGGAACTTGGTAATTTCCGTGCAGATGGTCAGGAAATGCCCCACCCCCGCCGATTTCGCGCGGTTGACGATTTCCGCGACACCTTCTTCGGCGAAGTCGGGATAATCCAGATGGCAATGGCTATCGACCAGCATTACGCCGTTTTCTCCTCGAACGGCGGTTCATAGCGCGGGAACACGCCCTGCGGCGCGGGCAGCGCCGTGCCGGGCTGCAGCGCATGGGTCGAGCCGATAAAGCCGAAATCACGCGCATTCGCAGGGGCTGCCACCTGATCGAGTATTTTGTTCGCGGCATCCGGCGTGAAGGGCTGCAGGATGATGCCAAGGTTGCGGATCACTTCGGCCAACACGTACAGCACCGTCTGCATACGCTCGATATTCGTTTTCTTGAGCGTCCAGGGCGCTTGCGCGTCGATATACAGGTTCGCGGCATTTGCGACCTGCACGACCTCTTCGAGCGCCTTTGAAAACTGCATTTTCTCGAACTCGCCGCGCACGGCGATCAGCATCGCCTGCCCTGCCTTGTCGAGCAGTTGGTGATCGACGTCTTCGAGGATACCGGGTTTCGGCACCACGCCGCCACAGTTCTTGGCGATCTGGCTGAGTGTGCGCTGCGCAAGATTGCCCATGTTGTTCGCCAGTTCCGCATTGATGCGGTTGCCCAGCAGCTCATAGGAAATATCGCCGTCCTGCCCGAAGGTTACTTCGCGCATCAGCGCATAGCGCGCCTGTTCAACGCCGAAGCGTTCGATCAGGCTTGCGGGAGAAATGACGTTACCGAGCGATTTCGACATTTTTTCGCCCTTGGTCATCAGGAAGCCATGACCGAACACGCGTTTCGGGATCGGCAGGCCTGCCGACATCAGGAAGGCCGGCCAATAAACGGTGTGGAAACGCACGATATCCGTGCCGATCAGGTGCACATCGGCGGGCCAGTATTTCTTGAATGTCCCGTCCTTGTCGTCGGGATAGCCAATCGCGCTGATATAGTTGGTCAGCGCATCGACCCAGACATACATAATGTGATCTTTGGCGTTCGGCACCTTCACGCCCCAATCGAAACTGGTGCGCGAGATGGAGAGGTCTTTAAGGCCTTGTTTGACAAAGCTGACGACTTCGTTGCGGCGGAAAGACGGCTGGATGAATTCCGGGTGCGCTTCGTAATAGTCGAGCAGTTTTTGTGTGTAGTCGGACAGCTTGAAGAAATAGCTTTCTTCCTCCACCCAATGCACTTCGGTGCCGGTCGTCTTGTTGACTTTTTTGCCGTCGGGGCGGGTTTCCAGCTCGTCCTCGCCATAGAACGCCTCGTCGCGTTCCGAATACCATCCGGCGTATTTGTTCAGGTAGATATCGCCCGCTTCCTGCATCTTGCCCCAGATCGCCTGGCAGCTTTCCTTGTGGAAATCGGCGGTGGTGCGGATAAACTGGTCCTGCGTGATGTTCAAATCCCTGCACATCTGCACGAACAGCGACGCGATTTCGTCGGTGAATTCCTGCGGCTGCTTGCCCTTGGCAATCGCCGTCTTTTGCACCTTCTGGCCGTGTTCGTCCGTGCCGGTCAGGAAATAAACATCGAAGCCGTCGAGGCGCTTGAAACGCGCCATCACATCCGCGCCGATCGCTTCATAGGCATGCCCCAGATGGGGCGGGCCGTTGACATAGGAAATGGCGGTAGTGATGTAAAAATGCGGTTTGCTCATGTTGTCCTCTATACGGCCAATGCCGGGTAGCTGGGGTTTTGCATCATCAGGAAAGCGCCGATCAGCGCCTGACGTTTATCAAGATTCGACCATTCCGCCTGCCGGAACATCTGCGACATTTTTTCCCATGTCAGCAGGAAATGGCGCGGCGGAAACTGGTCGAGAAGTTTTTGCAGGATCATGCCGTCACCCGGCATCACGTCGGTCACGCGCTGCCCGCGTGCCTCGACCTGCGCCAAACGCTGGCACCAGCCGGTCAGGATCGCGCGGCAGGTTTCGTATTTCTGCTCCTCGCGCGAGAGTTTTTCGGCGTTGTTATGCAGCGCGACGATATCGAGCGCGGGGATGGTGGAAACGGTTTTCAGCAGTTCGCCATACAGCGCCATGCCGCCATCGGCATAGAATTGCAGCGCCTGACCGATGGAACCTTCGGCGTAACGGCTGATCGCGTCTTTTTCGCCGTCGCCAATCGTGGGTATAAATTTTTCAAGAAGTTTCGCCAGCGTCGCAGGCGCCAGCGGGTCCATGTTCACCATGCGGCAGCGGGAACGGATGGTCGGCAGGAAAGCGCCGGGCTGCGATGTGGTCAGGATCAGCAGCGTCTTCGACGGAGGTTCTTCCAAAACCTTCAGCAGCGCGTTCTGGCCGGTCGCGTTCAGGTATTCGGCGCTATCGACAATCGCCACGCGCCAGCCGCCTTCGGCCGCCTTGCTGTGCAGCTTGTGCTTGATGTCGCGCACGGCATCGACGGCGATGTCCTGCTTCAGCTTGCCTTTTTTCTCGTCGAGTTCACGTTCGACAACCACAAGGTCGGCATGGCCGCCGGAAACGACGCGGCGGAACACCGGGTCTTCGGCAGAAACATGCAAGGTCGATGGCTTTTCCGGTTCGCCGAACAAACCCGCTTCCTGTTCGCCGCCCTGCTTGAACAGGAAACGCGCAAGGCGATAGGCAAGTGTCGCCTTGCCGATGCCGGACGGGCCGGAAAGGATCAGCGCATGGGGCATACGGCCCGCGTTGAAATCTGCCAGCAGCGCAGCCTCGACCGCTTCATGGCCCAGAAGATCGGGGTTGGATTTTGGCGACAGCTCGACAGGTTCGGGCGGCGCGGCTGCATCTACTTCAGCCTCCGCGTCATCGAATTTCTCGACTTCTTCCTCGTCGCCGAACAGGCTAGCCAAGTTTCACCTCGCGCAGGGAAATGCCGAAGCGGGCTTCGATGGCTTTCAAGATCTGGCCATGAATCGTAGCGATATCCTGCGCCGCGTCGATGATAACGCAGCGGTCGGGGAAACGCTTGGCAATCTCCAGAAAGCCCTGACGCAGACGGTTGTGGAACGGAACGCCCATGCGTTCGTAACGGTCTTCGGTGCTTTCGTTTTTGTCGGCGGTGACGGCCAGCTGTTTCAGCGAACGGCTGAGGCCTTTCTCGGCGTCGATATCGAATACAAAGGTAAGGTCAGGCTGGAAATCGCCCGCGATCATTTGATAGATACGGTCGATAAGCCCCTGGTCGAGCCCCATGCCATAGCCCTGGAATGCGCGGGTTGAATCGACAAAGCGGTCGGACACGACCCACTTCCCCTGCTCCATCGAGGGCCAGATTTTATTGACCAGATGTTCGCGGCGCGCCGACATCATCAGCATCGCTTCGGTCAGCGGATCGAAATTGCCGGCATCGCGCTGGATCATCAGGTTGCGGATACGCTCCGCCTGATCGGTGCCGCCCGGTTCGCGCGTCATCACGGCGTCCAATCCCGCAGCGGCAAGCGCAGCGCCCAGCATCTTCACTTGCGTGCTTTTGCCCGTGCCTTCGCCGCCTTCCAGCGTGATAAAAACGCCTTTGGCCATGATCAGAAAGAACCCGTCAGCAGGTAATTGAGCCTGTCCTTGACGCGCCCGAACACGCCCTTGCGCGGGCTATCCGCGCCAGCCACAAGTTTAACATCGACAGGTTTCTGGTCAGGCACTTCGATATGCAGCGTTCCCGCTTCCTCGCCCGCCTTGACAGGCGCGATCATGGGCTGCTTGAACTTCACGCTCAGTTTCAGCTCGGCGCGTTTCGCGCGCGGCATCACGACATTGACATCGCCGTCGGCGACCAGCGGCACGGTGCGTTCCTGCCCAAGCCAGACCTGCGCGTCATCGATGTGCTGCCCTTTTGAAACGATTTTTTTCGATTCAAAATTGCGGAAAGCCCATTCCATCAGCTTGATGCCTTCTTCTTCGCGGTCTTTTTTGCTGGCAAGGCCGTTCAGGACAAGGATCACGCGGCGGCCGTCGCGCTTGGCCGAGCCGACGAGGCCATAGCCCGCGATTTCGGTATGGCCGGTTTTAAGGCCGTCGGCGCCCGAGACGCGTCCCAGCAGAGGATCGCGGTTTTGTTGCTTGATCTTGTTATAGGTGAATTCTTTTTCCGCGAAATACGGATAGTAGTTCGGGAAATCTGTGATGATGCGATACGCCAAAATCGCAAGGTCGCGCGGTGTGGAATAATGGTCCGGATCCGGCAGGCCGGTCGCGTTCATGAAATGGCTGTCTTTCAGGCCGATTTCCTTGGCGCGCACATTCATCGCATCGACGAAGGCTTCTTCGGTGCCGGCTACGCCTTCGGCCAGCGCGACCGAGGCGTCGTTGCCGGACTGCACGATCACGCCGCGCACCAGATCCTCGACCTTGACCTTGGTGCCGACCTGGATGTACATGCGCGAACCTTCGTCCATGCTGTTTTTCCATGCACGTTCGGAAACAAGCAGTTCATCGCCCAGTTTCAGCTGGCCGTTTTTCAGCGCCTCGAACACCATATACATGGTCATGAGCTTGCTCATGGAGGATGTGGGCATACGGTCGCCCGCATGCTTGTCGAGCAGCACAACGCCCGTATTCGCATCCACGATAATCGCTTCCTTGGCGATCGTCACGATCGGCGGCTGCGGCTCGGCCGCTGCGGAAGTTTCCGCGGCGGGCGCGGATGCCGCAGTATCGACAGGCAGCTGCGCATAGACGGCAGCCGAAAGGAAGAACGCGAACAGGAAACAGATCGCCGGTATTTTTTTCATTATGACCCTCGTTTTTTCTTATTTTTTGACGACGCGCGCGCCGGTCGATCCGAGCGCGATCACGCGTTCCAGCACTTCATCGGCTTTTTGCACGGTCGCGACCGGACCCAGCTTCACGCGGTAAAGCGTTTTGCCGCGCACATTGATCGGGTCAATCTGCACGGGTGCGATGCCTTTCAGGTCGCGCTGCAATTTTTCGGCGTTCGCGCGCACGGCGAAAGCACCAGCCTGCACAAACAGCCCGGTCGGCGCGACGGGTTCCTGCTCTACCACGGGTGCCGGCATGAAACGTCCTTCCTCGACGCGGCCGCTGGCCATGCTGGCGGGCATGTCGCCCATTTCATCATCGCGCAGGGTTGAACCGTTATTATAGCTGGGGCGCGACGGCGCGACATAAGCGGGTGTGCTGCTGTAATTCTGGCGCGCGGGCGGCGCGGAAGAAGGCGCGGCCAGTTCCTCGACCGTGATGGTCGGCGTCTGGAGGCTTTCCGGCAGGCTTGTATCATTCGCTGCGACGCGGGTCGGGCGCATATCGGACATGCTTGCGTCATCCGAACGGGCTGATATCTGTGTTGCCACAGGGCGCGCATTTTCCATCCGCTCCAGATCCGCCATCGTCAGGCGCGAGGTATCCATGCCGCGCTTGGCGGCTTCGGACATCTGCTTGCTTTCGCGCGTCAACACCTCAAGCCGCACGCGCGCCGTGCCCTTGCCGATGAATCCCAGCAGCTCGGCCGCGCGATTTGACACGTCAATGATGCGGCCGTGGGCAAACGGGCCGCGATCATTGATGCGCACGACGACAGAGCGGCCGTTTTCAAGGTTGGTGACGCGCACAAGCGACGGCATCTGCAGGGTGCGGTGCGCGGCTGTCAGTTCATGCTGGTCGTAACGCTCGCCGTTTGCGGTGCGCTTGCCGTGGAAATCCGGGCCGTACCATGACGCGATGCCGGTTTCGGTCATCCGAAAATCTTCAGTCGGATAATACCAGACAGAGCCGACGCGGTAGGGCTTGCCGATCTTGTAAGTCCCCGCATTTTCCTGCTGGCCGGGCCAGTTGACCTTTTTCGCCCAATGCGACATCAGCTGGCTTTCCGCGCAGCCTGTCAGCAGCAAAATCCCGAAAACCGGGAGTGCCAGGTTGAAAAAACGATGCAGCGCGTTCATGAATTTGCAACCTTCCGAATGCAGTTTTTAAGTCTCTGGAGAATAGCCAATTCGGGTGCCGATGGCTAGGTTTTATGCCTATTTGACGCGATCCGCCAAGGTGCTGACGGCCGAGGCGAAATAGGAGGATTTATTCCATTTAAGCAGCGTCCGATAGTTTTCATATACCAAAAAAGCCGTTGTCCCCTCGCCGTTGGGCTGGACGACCGACGCCATATATTCGCCCTCGAACGGCACAGGCTTGCCGTTTTCAAGGCGGATGCCCTTGTCATGCCATTGCTGGATGGTTTGCGTATTGTTCACGCCCAGCAATGACCGGTCTATGCTGTGCGGAACCGTAACCCGGCGCCCCCAGACAGCGCCCTTTTTCCAGCCGCTTTGCGACAGGTAATTCGCGGCCGAGGCAAACACATCGGCCTCCGTCGTCCAGATATCGCGTTTGCCGTCCTTGTTGAAATCGACGGCGAATTTCAGGAAGCTGGAGGGCATGAACTGGCTCTGCCCCATCGCGCCCGCCCATGAGCCCTTCATTTTGGCATGGCTGATATGTTCCGCGTCCAGAATATGCAGCGCCTTGAACAGCTCGCCCCGGAAATAATCGCTGCGGCGGCCGTCATAGGCCAGCGTTGCCAGCGCGTTCACGACATCGAAACCGCCGGTATTCGTGCCATAGCTTGTTTCAATGCCCCACAGGGCGACGATGAATTGTTTATCGACGCCATATGTCTCCTCGACCCTTTGCAGCGTCTTGCGGAAATAGGCCATTTTCGCGCGGCCTTTTTGCACGCGGTCGGGGTTCACAGCCTTGGCCAGATATGCGTCGATCGTCACGGTGCCTTCCGGCTGCTTGCGGTCAAGCTCAAGGATGCGGGGAATAGGCTGCAGCGTATCGGGCAGCGCGCGGGCGATCGTATCCGCCGATACCTTTTGGCTGGCAGCCTCCACGCGCAGTTCCTTGAGCCACGATTTAAAATCCTGCGTCGCCGCAGACGCCGGCAAGGACGAGAAGCCGATGGTAAAAGCAGCCAGCGCCGCGCAAATCATGAATCGCAATGAAATTCCCCTTTTCGTGTTTATTTTAAAGAAGTTAGGTGCACAAAGTCAAACATCAATAACGCGCCGTTGCCCCCTTGTTTCAGGTATTGTAAAAACAGTCAGCACATGGATACAGCATTGAAAATTCTGATCGTCGGCGGTTACGGCACGTTTGGTGGCCGGCTTGTCGATTTGTTGAAAAATGAAAGCGGCCTCACGCTGGTCGTGTCGGGCCGGTCGCTGGAGCGCGCGCAGAAATTCTGCGCCGACCGCCCTGATGCCCGCGCCGTGCTTGTGCCCGCCGTCTTTGACCGCGAAGGAGACCTTGCCGAACAACTGGGCAGGTTGCAGCCGCAGATCGTCGTGGATGCCAGCGGACCGTTTCAGGGATATGGCGCGACCCGCTATAGCCTGATCGAAGCCTGCATCGCCCACAAACTGCATTACCTCGACCTTGCGGATGGCGCGGAATTTGTGGCGGGCGTATCACAGTTTGACCGCGCGGCGCAGGATGCGGGAGTCTTTATTTTTTCCGGTGTTTCCAGTTTTCCGGTGCTGACCATCGCCGCCGTGAAAAAACTGTCGGAGAACATGCAAAAGATCACGACCATCCGGGGCGGCATCGCGCCGTCCCCTTTTGCAGGGGTCGGCACAAACGTCCTGCGCGCGATTGCCGGTTATTCGGGACAGCCCATGCCGATACGCCGCAACGGCGGTACACGGGTGTCATATCCGATGACCGAGTCCATGCGCTATACCATCGCGCCGCCGGGTTACGTGCCCGTCAGGAACCTGCATTTCTCGCTCGTCGATGTGCCGGATTTGCGGGCATTGCCCGCATTGTGGCCCGATGTGCAGGAAGCCTGGATGGGCGCAGGGCCGGTGCCGGAAATTCTGCACCGCGCGCTGAACTTTTTCGCATGGCTTGTGCGGCTGAAAATAGTGCCGACAATCCTGCCGCTCGCGCCACTCATGGAATTCGTCATGCGCCATATCAGTTGGGGCGAACATCGGGGTGGCATGTTCGTCGAGGTGACGGGCGAAGACGCAAAGGGCGCGCCCCTGAAAAGATCATGGCATCTGCTGGCCGAACGACAGGACGGGCCGATGATCCCGTCGATGGCCGTCGAAGCGGTGATCCGCAAATTTGCGGCTGGCCAAAAGATAGAAACAGGCGCGCGCACGCCCGAACTGACGCTGGAGGAATATAGCCAGCTGTTTCGCACACGCGCCATTTATACCGGCCTGCGCGAAGACCTCCCCCTCGTCCCCGCACCGCTTTACAAGCGACATCTGGGCACAGCATGGGAAATGCTGCCGCCTGAAATACGCACCATGCACGATTTTGAATCTTTTGCGGCGGCCGAAGGCGTTGCGACCGTTACGCGCGGTCACGGCTTGCTGTCCCGTCTTGCCTGCTGGCTGATGCGGTTTCCGCCCGCAGGGGAAAATGTGCCGCTCACGGTAAAGTTCGCGGTGCGCAACGGTGTCGAAGCATGGACACGCGATTTTGCGGGACATCGCTTCACCAGTCGGCAGTATGAAGGCCGTGGACGATCCGTGCGCCTGATCGTGGAGAAATTCGGGCCGCTGCGCTTCAGCATGGCGTTGGTGCCGGACGGAAACCGCCTGAACCTCGTCCTGCGCCGCTGGTCGGCATTCGGCATTCCGTTGCCGATGTGGCTATGTGTAAAAACGGAATCCTATGAAATGGCGGAGGATGGCAATTTCCATTTCAACGTCCGCATCTGGCATCCGCTGACCGGCCCGATCGTGCATTACCAAGGCAGGCTGAAACCCGTCACAGGCGGTATTTCCCCCTAAAATTCAGCTATTTAATGCGGCTCAAGCGGAAACATTGATATTAACCGCATTCCTATAGTAAAACATGGCCTACGGATGGGTGGCCGAGTGGTTTATGGCTCTAGTCTTGAAAACTAGCGTGGGCGTAAGTTCACCGTGAGTTCGAATCTCACCCCATCCGCCACCCCCTGCCCGACAATCTTCCTAGATAATACCCGCGCCCGCCGTTACACTTGAAACGGGACAGGAGTTTTCGATGCTTCAATTTTTGACCGTAGTTATTTTATGCCTCGCGCTGCAGGCAATGCCCGCGCAGGCGGAAACACCTGCGGCGGAACAAAAAAGCGCACCGGCTCCCGCGCCCGAAGCGAAAAAAAGCCCCACCATCAACCTGTATGTACCGCCCGAAGCCGCGAAAGCTGAAGAAATTTATGACGGCATCGTCAAAAACCTGACCAAGGAACAGCAGGACCTGATCAAGGCCTATGAAAGCGATTTCGCCAAGACCGCCGATGTGGAAATGCAGATCGCATCCACCGCGCTAAAACTTAAATACTGCTCCGAACATGACAGCGCGATTGCGAAAAACCCGGGAAAATATACGTCAAACTTCAATATCTACCGCAACCAGCTGCAGGCGCGGCAGCGCGACGAACGGCTGAAGATCCGCAAGCGGCAGATGGAGGAGATCACGTTCATCGACCAGAAAACGCTCGACGGGCATTTTGATTATACGGCGAACCTTGTGTTTCAGGTCGGCTTCCAGATCGTGAAAATGAATTACGAGAAAGGCGAGTTCAAGAAAACGG
>JADYYV010000014.1 GCA_020853455.1 Alphaproteobacteria bacterium
CGCGGTCGAAGACTGCATCGACGCGCTGAAATGGTCGGAAACCGTCGGCGGGCTGAAGGGCCTGATGGGCCGCACGAATGCCAACCTGAAAGCGGTCGAAGACTGGGTTGCCAAAACAGAATGGGCCGAATTCCTGCCCGAGCGCGCCGATATCCGCTCCAACACCTCGATCTGCTTCAAGGTCGTCGATAGCTGGCTGACGTCGAAAGACGAAGAAGCGCAGCGCAAGGTGATCAAATCGGTCGAAACCATGCTGGATAAAGAAGGCGTGGCGTATGAAATCGCCAACCACCGCGACGCGCCCCCGTCCTTCCGCATCTGGGGCGGCGCAACGGTCGAGACATCCGACGTCAAATCGCTGCTGGAATGGGTCAGCTGGGCCTATGACAGCGTCAAAGCCCAGGAACAGGCGAAAGCGGCCTAAAAACCGCTCTTTCCCCTTGTCAGGCTGGTTTTCGGCGCGGTTCTGCCGAGATGGATTGCTGGGCTGAAACGATTGGGGGATTTGCATGGTCAAGGTACTGGGTCATCGCGGCGTACGGCAGCATAAAGGCACCGACGAAAACTCGCTGCCCGCTTTCGAGCGCGCCATGATCGAAAGCGACGGCGTTGAAACCGATGTTGTCGTGTCGCGCGACAAAACCCCGTTCCTGTGCCATGAAACGCGGCAGATTTCCATCCCGCGAATTTATACGCGGGCGACCAGTTCGCTGAAACGCCACCTGAACCGCGCCTCGGCGAAACTGGCGCGCGGCAAGCGCATCGACCAGATGCAGGCGAATGATGTGGATTGCCTGACGCTCAAAAAGGGATCGAAGCTGCCGCGACTGTCGGCGCTGTTCACGCTTGCGCAGCTGTATCCCGGCAAGATACTGGATATTGAATTAAAGGGTTACGGCACCGCCGCCCCCGTGATTGCCGAAATCCGGAAAGCGGTTGCCGAAGGCAAGATCACCAAGGATCAGGTTATCCTGACCTCCTTCGACCACGAAGCGCTGGCCGAAGCGCGCAAGATAGATCCCGACATCAAATGCGGCATGATCTTTTCCCGCCGCGACATGCGCGACAAGCCGATTTACCCGTGGGAAAAAGAAAGCACCCGCGCCTATGCTCCGCTGGATGAAAAAACGCTGACGGGCAAACATGCGAAGGATGCGAAGCCGGACTATTTCGTGATGACCGCGCGCACGCTGTCGGTTGCGAACATCAACAAAATCCGCAAGCATTATCCGAACGCCAAAATCATGATCTGGACGACGAAGAAGCCGGAACACGACCGTATCCTGCAAAAGCGGCTGAACGACCCCGCGATCGTGCGGCATCTGGATACGATCATCACCGATTTTCCGGCGAAGATGACGGGAATGCTGAAGAAGCGCGGATTGCGGCCTTAAAGCTTAGCCGGCAGTATCGTATGCCTGCAGCTGGCCTGTGCGTTTCAGCACGCTGAAATCGCGCGCCTTGTCGAACGCTTCATGCGCGATATTCGCGGATTTTTCCTGGAAAGTGCGGCTCAGGCCGTTTTTGAGGAAGTAAGCCACATCGCCTTCAAACATGGCGCGGTCCATATATGTGGCCGCGCGGGGCGAAGACTGTTCCAGCTTGTCGAAGTAATAATTGCCCGGTTCCGGTTCTTTGCGGGTGATCTGCGCATAGGCATCGGCAAAGCCACGACGCACCCACAATGCGGCGCGATAGGGCTGCTCGACGAATGCCTGGAACAGTTTTTCTTTCCAGTTCAGCTGTTTCCATTCCAGCTCGTCGCGGATCTTGCGGAATTCATCCGTGTTGACGATTTTTTCCGCTTTTTGGTTGAATTCGGCCTGCATGAAATTCCCCTATCCCCGAGTCTTTTAAAAATTTGATTTAACTACTATACGCCGATCCCATAAGATTGCACGTGTTGTTTTCATAATAATGGTACTTAGTTACCGCAATTTGCGAAATATTTTAAGTTTTTGTTAATTATAAGCCTCTGCTGCATTGCAACATTGGATTGCTTGCCGGTATGCGGCGGCAGGCGTATCATGTGGCTTCATATTTATAAGGACCCCGCCATGACCGCAAAACCCAAAGTTCTGATCGCCGACAAAATGAGCCCGCAAGCCGAAGCCATCTTCAAATCGCGCGGCGTCGATGTGACGGTCAAGACCGACCTGAAACCGGAAGAGCTGAAAGTTGAAATCGCAAATTACGACGGTCTCGCGGTTCGCTCCTCCACCAAGGTCACGGCGGAAATTCTCGGCAGCGCGAAAAACCTGAAGGTCATCGGCCGCGCCGGCATCGGCGTCGATAACGTCGATGTTCCCGCAGCCACGCAGACCGGCGTCGTCGTCATGAACACGCCCTTCGGCAATTCCATCACCACCGCCGAACACACCATCGCCATGCTGATGGCCCTCGCCCGCGACATTCCGCAGGCAAACGCATCGACCCATGCTGGCAAATGGGAAAAAACGAAATTCATGGGGCAGGAAATTTTCGGCAAGACGCTCGGCGTCATCGGCTGCGGCAATATCGGCGCAATCGTCGCCGACCGCGGCATCGGCCTGAAGATGAAAGTCATCGCGTTTGACCCCTTCCTGTCGGCGGAGCGCGCCGTGGAACTGGGCGTTGAAAAAGTGGAGCTGGAAGACGTTCTGGCCCGCGCCGATTTCATCACCATCCACACCCCCATGACCGAAAAGACCAAGGGCATCATCAACGCGGCGGCCATCGCCAAAATGAAAAAAGGCGTGCGCCTGATCAACTGCGCGCGTGGTGGCCTGATTGTGGAGGCCGACCTGAAAGCGGCGCTGGATAGCGGCCATGTGGCCGGCGCGGCGCTCGACGTGTTCGAAGTGGAACCCGCAAAAGAAAACCCGCTGTTCAACCACGCAAAAGTGATCTGCACGCCGCATCTTGGCGCTTCGACCGTTGAAGCGCAGGAAAACGTCGCGCTGCAGGTGGCGGAACAAATGTCCGACTTCCTGCTGCAGGGTGCTGGTGCAAACGCCGTGAACATGCCGTCGGTAAGCGCCGAAGACGCGCCGAAACTGAAGCCCTATATGAAACTCGCCGAACAGATCGGCAGCTTCGCGGGCCAGATGGCGACGACGGATGCCAAAGAAATCCAGATCGAATACGAAGGCCTTGTGGCGGGCATCAACACCAAGCCCCTCACCGCCCTCGTCCTCGCCGGTTTCCTGAAACCGTCGATGGAAGGCGTGAACATCGTGAGCGCACCTGCGCGCGCGAAGGAACGCGGCATCACGATCGCCGAAACCAAGCGCGACAAGGCGCAGAACTACCAGACCATCCTGCGCGTGACCGTGAAGGATTCGACCGGCACCACCACCATTTCCGGCACGATCTTCGACGACCGCCCGCGCGTGATCGACATCAACGGCGTACCGACCGAAGCGTCGCTGAATTCGGAAATGCTCTACGTCCTCAACCTCGACAAGCCGGGCCTGATCGGCGCGGTTGGCACGATTTTGGGCGACAACAAGATCAACATTTCCGACTTCAACCTTGGCCGCATCCCCGGAAAAGACCGTGCAATCGCCCTGATTTCCGTTGACGGCAACGTGCCGCAGACGATCATCGACCAGATCAAGAAAATTGCCCAGGTCGAGCAGGCGAAAGTGCTGCGCTTTTAACATTTAAACCACCCTGCCTTCGGGTGGGGTGGAGAATAAAATGACGATCAAGGAAATCTACGCTGCCGTCGCGATTCTGCTGATGCTGTTTTCGCGCGGGATTTATTTCACGAGCATCCTCA
>JADYYV010000015.1 GCA_020853455.1 Alphaproteobacteria bacterium
GTGCACAACCATTACAAACGCCTCGATGAAGGCCTGATGAAGGGCTCCGAAGTCGAGCTGTCTAAATCGAACATCCTGCTGATCGGCCCGACGGGCTCGGGTAAAACGCTGCTCGCGCAGACGCTCGCCCGCATCCTCGACGTGCCCTTCACGATGACCGACGCGACGACGCTGACCGAAGCCGGTTACGTCGGCGAAGACGTCGAAAACATCGTGCTGAAACTGCTGCAGGCCTGCGACTACAACATCGAACGCGCGCAGCGCGGCATCGTCTATATCGACGAAGTTGATAAAATCTCCCGCAAGTCGGACAACCCGTCCATCACCCGCGACGTGTCGGGCGAAGGCGTCCAGCAGGCGCTGCTGAAACTGATGGAAGGCACGCTCGCAAGCGTTCCCCCGCAGGGCGGCCGCAAGCATCCGCAGCAGGAATTCCTGCAAGTCGACACGACGAACATCCTGTTCATCTGCGGCGGCGCGTTCGCGGGACTCGACAAGATCATCTCCAAACGCGGCCGCGTCAGCTCGATGGGCTTCGGCGCGAAAGTGGAAGGCCCGGATGAACGCCGCGCCGGCGAAGTCCTGCGCGAACTGCAGACCGAAGACTTGCTGCGCTTCGGCCTGATCCCGGAATTCATCGGCCGCCTGCCCGTGCTGGCGACCCTTGACGACCTCGACGTGCCCGCGCTGGTGAAAATCCTGTCCGAGCCGAAAAACGCGATGACCAAGCAGTATGCCCGCCTGTTCGATATCGAAGGCGTGAAACTGACCTTCCAACCCGACGCGCTGGAAGAAGTCGCGAAGAAGGCGATCGAACGTAACACAGGTGCGCGCGGCCTGCGCTCCATCCTTGAAAACCTGCTGCTCGACACCATGTTCGACCTGCCGGGCATGGAAGGCGCGGAAGAAGTCGTCGTGAAGGCGGAAAACGTGCGCGACAACACCGCCCCCATGATCGTCTATTCCGAGAAGAAGAAAAAAGAAGCCAAGGAAAAAGAAAAAGAGAAGGAAAAGGAAGCCAAGAAAAAGAAAGATGACGACGAGGCTGCCTCGGCGTAATCGCTTCACCTTCCAAGGATCAAAGGCCGCCCCGCAAGGAGCGGCCTTTTTCTTTGCTGCCGCGCACAAATCGCCGCAACTTGCCCGTTTGACATTTATGACAACGGCTACTATAGTCGGCCATTCGGTGAACGGGAATCCGTCATCAAAATACAATCACCCGACCTGCACAGTTTCGCCCTGCCCGCACCGCTTTGCCGTGTGCGGACAATAAAACGGGTCTTAACGACAGGCATAATGGAGGACACAATGAAACCGGAATTCAAGAAATGCGCCGATAACGACACCCCGCTGCTGACCGCCCTGCGCAAGGGCCATGACGAAGCCGCGATCGTGCTGCTGGATGCGGGCGCGAACCCGAATGCCGTGACCAACAAAGGCCAGACGCCCCTGATGCTGGCCGTCGATAACGCCGATCCCATCATGGTCGACAAGCTGCTGCGCGCGGGCGCGCTGATCGACAACCCGCAAGTCGCCAACAGCCGCCAGAACCTGTTCACGCTGGCGAAAGGCTGGCACAACACCGATGCGGAAACCGAAGAAAAATTCGCGGCGATCCGCGAACTTCTCGACCGCGCATCGCCCGCGCAGGTGACGTCATTTCCTGCTAAGCCGCTGAAACTGTAAGCGCCGCGCGAAACGAAAAAAGAAACACCCCGCCGCATAAATGCTGGCGGGGTTCTTCTTTGCTACGAAGAACTTAAGGCTTCGGTGCTGCGGGCTTGGGCGCTTTGGGCGTCTGTTGCTGCGGCTTTTGTTGGGTAGGACCAGCCATTGTATGCCTCCTTGGTTTGTTTTTGTTTGTGTAAGCCTATTCAGGCTACGCCCGCAAAACAGCGCGGCCACAAAAACTTTCGTCGGTACAGGAGGTCAAGAATTACAGGCCTGAAATCTTTGCGATTATTATCGCGACGATTTTTGCATAATCGTTTTTCCGCTGCGGTGAGAACGATTGATCTGAGGTGAGTCGCGCGAAAGCGACTCCGGCGGCATCGAGTCCCGCTGCATAAACGATCTTCTGCCCGTTATAACTCGCCACATATTCTTCTGTCGTGCGGATACAGGCCGCCGCGAAATCGTAATGCCAGATAAACGCCTCGACCGCTTTCACGCGCCCCATCGCCGCCGCCGCCGTCACGGGCGTCCAGCCACTGGCATTGGCGACATCGGGCTTCATCCCCGCCTCCACCGCCTGCCGCAGCTGTTCTTCGATCTCGTCATCGCGCGACCACTTCGCCATATATTGCGCGAGCGTCGAGCCGTGGGAACCGGAGCGATCATTCAGCCCCTTCCCCCGCTTCATCAACGCCTGTTCCAGCCAGTGATTAGTCAACAGCCGCCCCGTCACAGGCGCATTCGCCGCCGCGATATTGAACGGCGTATCGCCCGCGCTATTCGTTTGATGCGGATTAGCACCTGCTTGCAGCAGCATGTTCACGACGTCTTCAACATCCCGACCCGCACTCTCGGCAGCGGCGGCGTAATGCAAAACCGTCCAGCCCTTTTCATCCGGCGTATTCACATCCTGCGGCGACGCGCCGAGCCAGTCGCCGACACCGTGAAAGTTATACTTGGCGGCATACTCATGAATAACATGCGCAGTCATTCGAATACCGACACGTTGTCCATTTGAATACTACTCGCGTTTATTTTGCTAATAGACGATTGACTACTGCATTGTAACTCGCCCGTCATGCCTACAGAAAACAATATCGCAATCAATAGATTAATTGGCCGCTGCACCCCTAATAATTCTAATTTCGCCGAAGAGAATAGTTTTCTATCCGCAAAATGAAGCAAAAGGAACGTGACGATTGTCATTACCACAATGAAGGTAACCTGCGAGACAATACGGTCGATACTTAAAATTTTTCCATGAAATGTGCCGTAGACCGAACTTAACAAAATTCCGGTAATCAAAGGCACAATACCGGCCTTCAATATTCGCAGAA
>JADYYV010000016.1 GCA_020853455.1 Alphaproteobacteria bacterium
CATCGCGAATTGCTGGGCGTAGGAAAGTGCGGTGCGCTTGTCCTTGTCCTGCATGTTCTTGTCGATGCCCTGCGCCAGCAGGAAGCGCGCCATCTCCGGCTGGTTTTTCTGCGCGGCGGAATGAAGCGCGGTCTGGCTGACGGCGTTGCGATCGCTGATTTTGATAACGCCATGTTGCAACAGCAGCGTTGCGGCCTCGATATTGCCGTGGGCCGCGACGCTGTGCAGCGGATGTTCATCCGGTGTCTTGTTCGCGCCGCGGTCCAGCAGCATCTTCATCATGTCGACGCTGTTCAGGGTGGCCGCCGCCTGCAGGGGGCTGTCATAGACAGTTTTGGTGCGGGTGCTGTAGCGGTATCCGAAATATTCTTCCGAACGGTCCGGCACTTCACGGCTGCGCACCACGTTTGGATCTGCGCCGACGGAAAGCAAGATGGATAGCGCCTCCGGCTTGTTGTTCATCACGGCGCAATAAACCGCTGGCGGGCCGCCGGCGGTCAGGTCGGCTTTCTTGGCGTCGATGAACATTTGCAGGATTTCGTAACGCTCGTGGATGATCGCTGCCTGCAGCGGCGTCACGCCTTTGGGCGAAGTGCTGACGGTACGTGTGGTTTCTTTTTCCAGCATGAATTTAACGAGGCCGGTATGCCCGCCTATGACAGCCTCCAGCAGCGGTGTGGCCCAGTTTTGCTGGTTGTAATCCTGCAAGGATGCGCCCGCCTTGAGTAGCAGGGTCAGGACGCCTGTATGGCCATAGCGCGCAGCAAGGTGGATGGCGCGATAGCCTTCATCATTCTCCGCCTTCAGCCATTTTTTGCTTTTCGCCAGGTATGTGGACACGGTTTCGGTATCGCCGGCGGCTGCGGCGGTGAGGAATTCTTTTTCCGAACGAAACAGGGCCATCGGTGCTCGGTCATTCAAGGGTTTAGCGGAGGACTAGAAATACCATAATGCGGAAAAGAGGGTCAAGCCTCTATATAAGGTGCGTGGCATTGACAGAACCCCCTCATAGGCCTATGAAAAACCATCCAATTACATTTTTTTGAAGGGATTTCTCCGCCATGGCGAATGACGAACCCAGGAAATTTTCAGACGAGCTGAAGGCGCTCCGCGCGGAATTTGCCGAAGTGGCCGAAAAATCGAAGGCCGCAGTTGCGCACCTCAACAGCGCTATCTTCAAGCAGGAACTGCTGGAGATGCGCCAGGAACAGGACAAGACTGTCGCCAAATTCGCGCATCACGGCGTGCTGGAATCCGTCGGCAACCGCGATGTGACGGTGCTGGTCGGTAAATCGAAAGATACCGGCCACGGCCTCGACAGCATCGTGGGGCAGGGGATCGATGCCGCCGCTAAACTGCGCTTCGCCGCGCAGGGCAATTACGACATTTCCGTCGGCGCATCGACCTTCGAGGCAGGCGCCGCGAAATCCGTCAATATCGGCGACTATGACCGCATGGAAAAGGCGCGCGCGAAAACCGATGCAAATGCCAAGGAAATCGTGCCTGCGCTGCGCGATATCATGATCGCCAATACGCCTGACAAGGAATACACCCGCAGCCGCCATTACGTGATCGTCAGCGACGGCAACACGACTGACAGCATCGAGGCTGCGGCGAAACTGATCGAAGGCACGCTGCGCGGCAATCCGAAAGCGACGTTTGATTTCATCAACGTCGGCGCGGATAACGGCAACATCAATGAACTCGTCGCGAAAGTGAATGTCGCCGACGAAGCGCAGCGTCCGCGCATCCACAACATCGCTAAAGCGGATGAAGTGTGGGGCGCGTTTACCAGTGCTTTGCGCGAACGCATCGCTGAAGCGCCGTTTGTGAAGCCTGCGCCGGTTGCCCCAGCGCCCACGCCGACGGCACAGCCCACGCCCTGATTTTCTGCTGATTTTTATTCCTGCGGCGCGTTCTTGTAACGCGCCGTAGTGATTCGTGTATGCGGTATTATAAGACCACATTGATATTGCTGGGATATTCATGGCAACGCGCGTTTTCTCGAATCTGGCTGCGGTACTATAGGACGCAAAATCACAAATTGAGTATATTTTAACTAATTGATATTAAATGATTATTCCAACTCCCTTTGACAGCCTATCTTACGCATGTAAGGATTTGATTAAGAGAAAAGTAACTCTTTTCTCGAGGCAACAAAGTGAGGTGCGCAGGTGGTGAAGCGAGGACTGAAGAACGGAGAGATGACCGGTCTTTACAGCGTCCAAGCATTTTCAATTCCTGCCCTCCATTCCCCCAGCTTCCCGCAAGGTAAGCGCAGCCAGGCAACTGGCGGCAAGGGGATGGTTTGCACCCGGAGGTTGACCATCTTCTAAATTGACGCAAAAACGGCGCCCAGCCCTGAAACGCTTCAGCGCGTAACGCCACTGCTTTGACTTTTTTTACCGACCAGAACAAGGAGCGAAAAGAAAACGCATGAATGCGTGATGCCCGAACTTTGCCCGTAACAAACCCGAGGAGAAAAACAGGAAGCAAACCGGACACCAGATAAAAGCCTACGGAACTGACGAAGAACCTGACGAAGCAAACAACTTAAAAACTGACGAAGAAACAACATAGGAGCACAAGACAGATGGCTGAAGCATCAACCGCAATGAAAAAGGCCCAGGAGATTATCGGGGACGTTCAGGGCGCGACGCGAAAGAAGACTGCCGCAACCACCACCAACAGCGTCGTTGAAAAGAGCGCAGTTGACGAAAAATACTCCGATATCGATACGAACACCTTCTACAAGATTGTGTTCAACGAGCGCCTTGACGCAATCCAGAAGAAGGAAGAGATCGCAAAAGCCCTTTCCTTCGATCCCGACGACAAGACCAAGAGCCAGGAAACCCTCAAAGAATTCGTGACGTTCAAGGAATACCTCCAGAACGAACGCAAACGCCTCGCGCAGGAAATCATCAAGCTGACCGACACCGGCGCGTTCTCCGAACTGCAAGGCGTGATCGAGGAACTGAACGGCGGCATCCTTGAATTCGACAAGCAGATGACCCCGCTGACCGAGATCATCGACGCTGTCTATAAACTACGACTGCAGGGCGGCGAAACCGTGCTTGGCGTCTTCCGCGAGATCAAGGAAGACCAGGCGGCCGAAGCCGAGCGCCTGCGCAAGCTTGCCGAAAGCGAGCAGAAGCTGCAGGACCTCCAGCGCCGCAGCGAAGGCGTGAACGGCGACCTTTCCGTCCTGAAAAACAGCCGCTCTCACCGCAAGTGGTTCGGCCTGGGCGGCCTGAAAGACGATGCGATCCGCGAAATCGCGTCGAAAGAAGGCGAGCTGACCGCGCTTGGCGGCGATGTGGAAGCGACCGTGAAACAGGTCGAAACGCTGAAAGACCCGAACACGGCGCGCGCCAGCGAGTTCGCCGAGTTCGCCGCTGAAAAAGCCAAGCTGCGCGAGCTGCTTGACCTGACCTCGGAACAGCACAAGGCCCGCCAGAAAGGCCTCGTGGCTTCGGCGCAGGACTTCGTCAACAAATCGGATACCCGCGTCGGCAACGTCGTGGTGCATCTTGACCAGATGACGGGCCAGATCGAAGGTCTTTCCAACGTCAACAACGGCATGCAGAGCATCTACGCGATCGTCTCCGAAGCGTCCAAAGACGCTTCCGATAAAAACCAGTCGATCCGTGACGGCTTCCTGCCCCCGAAAGACGGCGCGGAAAGCCCCATCGAGCAGATGCAGCGCGAGAACAAGAAGCAGGCAGCGGAAGAATACATCACTTCGCTGGATGCCTCGACGGTCGATACCATGAAAACGTATCAGGACCTGACCTCGCAAGCGATCCGCATCAAGCAGATGAAAGATGCGAACCGCGACCAGGTTGCGAAAACCCGCGAACTGCACTCGTCCGGTATCGCCGGCGTCGCCGACAGGCTCTCGACGGTACTGCAGGCGGTCTCCGCTGCGGCGCTGAACGAAAGCTCGGAAGCTGCCAAGATGTCGATCAACACGATGAACGACAAGACCAACGCAGTCGCCATGAAGGAGTCGATCCGGACGGCGATGGGCATCAAAGACTCGGCGGTCGGCCTTGCTAAAGCCGTCGATGACCTGGCTGCCTACGGCGAAGTCCTCCGCACGTCCTCCGAGATCACCCGCGAAGGTGTCAAGGAGATCAAGGAAGGCCTCTCGACGCTCGAAGACAGCATCAAGAAGACCAAGAAGGACCTTCAGGATGCCTACGCTGTCAACGCGGAAGTTGCGGGCGGTGCTCCCGTCGCGGCCTCCAACGACGACAAACCGGTCGAGAAGAAAGTTGCCGCCCCCAAGAAAACGGGCATCGGCGCCGACTTCGGCCAGTTCAACAAGTAACTTCGTCAGCCTGGGTGGGGGCATTAAAGTCCCCACCCAGCACCGACGGGGTCGCTTACGACCAAGGAATTAACCGATCCGGGAGGAACCGGATCAACAAAAGGACAGACGAAGAATGGCTGACGAAACCAAGAAATCCAACATCGACCTGGGGCCCAGCTCCGACTACCTGATCCGCGGCACTGACTACCTTGCTAAACATCCCGAATTCAAACTGGTCGGTCGCGACCAGGACCTGAAAGAAGTCTCCAACGTCCTGATGCGCAAAGAAGCCAACAACCTGATCCTGACGGGCATGCCCGGGGTGGGTGTCTCGGCGGTCGTCATGGGGCTGCAGGCCTCTAAAGAAGACACCAGCACGCCCTTCGATATCGTGGGCAAGCGTTTCTACTGGCTTGATACCGACGCGCTGTTCGCGCTCGGCGACAGCACCAAAATCAGCGAAGCATTCCAGAAGACCCTTGCGACCCTCAAGCGCGATCCCGATACGGTACTGGTGATCGAAGATGCGCGCGGCTTCGTCGATGGCGCCCGTAACAACGGCAACACCAACCTGATCAACTCGCTGATGCGCGAATTGCGCAGCCCGGACCTGCAGGCGATTTTCGAAACCCGCGACACCGATCTGGCGGAAGTCCTGAAGGCCCATGCCGATCTTCGCGACCAGTTCACGCTGAAGGAAATCAAGGAACCGGAACGCGCGGTCTTAAGCGAAATCGCCCGCAGCGGCGCGACCGGCCTGGAACACTACCACGGCGTCAAAATCTCGGATGAAGCTTTGAAATCCGCGATTGACCTGACCAACAAATACGTCATCCGCGAACTGGATGCCGCCCAGCCCAAGCGTACCTTCATGCTGCTGGAAAGCGCCCTGACAGCGTTGCGCCATAAAGCGCACTCCGCCCCGATGGAGCTGGATGGCCTGAACGCCACCCTGACAGCCATCGATGCGGCACTTGCCGGCAAACCGACGCCTGAACTGGCCGGCAAATCGGCGGACGAACTGACCACCCTGAAACACGAAACGGTTAGCGAGATTGCCGATACCGAAGCGTCGTGGGAAGCCCGCCAGACGAAGCTGCGCAAGCTTTATAAAGACCAGCGCAAAGGCGAGGAAGAAATCCGCGCGATCGACCGCAAAATCGAGGAAGAGCGCCTGAAGCAGATCGAGGCCGGCAAGCAGCTGGAGACGAACGAGAAGGCAGGCGTTGACTCCGAAGGCGAAACCGCAACCCGCGGGCTGCAGTTCAAGCTTTCGAAAAGCGGCTTCAAGGGCACGGCCGAGAACGAACTGAACGAACAGCGCGCCGCCTGGGTGCGTCTGGTCGCCGACAACAAGGCGCAGTTCAAGGCGATCACGGACGAAGTGAATGCCAAGATCGAACTGAAGCCGGAACATATCCTTGGCGAATTCAGCCGCCTGTCGGGTGTTCCCGTCGCGCGTCTGGGTCAGGACGAAACCACGAAGCTGCTGAACCTCGAAAGCACCCTCGGCAAGCGCGTATTCGGCCAGAAAGAACCCGTCAAGGCGGTTGCCGAAGCGGTCCAGCGCGGTCGTATCGGCCTGAAAAAGGCGAACAAGCCCATCGGCTCGTTCCTCTTCCTCGGACCCTCCGGCGTCGGTAAAACCGAATTGGCGAAGGCCCTGGCCGAAGCCCTGTTCGGTGATGAAGGCTCGCTGAAAACCTACAACATGTCTGAATACCAGGAGAAGCATTCGGTCTCTACCCTGATCGGCGCGCCTCCGGGCTACGAAGGCTACGCGGATGGTGGCTTGCTTACCAACAACATGCGCCGCCAGCCTTATGTGGTGAACGTGTTCGACGAGATCGAAAAAGGCCACAAAGACGTCTATGACCTCTTCCTGCAGATTCTGGACGAGGGCAAGCTGGCGGACCGTCGCGGCATGACGGCATCTTTCGCCAACTCGATCAACATCATGACGTCCAACATCGGCGCGGAACACTTCCTCGATGAAACCATCGACTTCGAAGAAGCCAAGAAACGCGCGCTGGCTGTTCTGTGGAACCCGGACAAGGAAAACGGCGGCTCCGGCTACCGCCCCGAATTCCTGAACCGCTTCACGGGCATCTTCTGCTTCAACCGCCTGGGCGAACCCGAGCTGATCATGATCGCCGACAAGAACCTGAAGGAGATCAACGGCTGGCTGGCGGAAAAAGGCATCAAGGTGACGATGGATGCCGAAGACATGAAGGAAATGGTCAAGAAGGAATACATCCCGCGCGGTGGCGCTCGTTCGGTGCAGAAATTCATCGAAGCGAACATCACCTCGGGCGTGACCAAGGAAATCCTGACCAACCCCGACCGCGCCGGCAACCTGCACGCGACCTACGATCCGGATACGCGCACCAGCAAAGTTGTGCATGAATCGGAAGAGCCGAAGGTGGCTGCACCGCCCGCGAACGAGAACAAGACAGGCATCACCGCACCTGCGGCTGCCGCGTTCAGGAAAGGGTAATGAAATTAGCCAAGAGGCGGTTTGTTATCAATGACTTGTAACAAGCCGCCTCGGGCTGAAATCTCTTGATTTAATTTTACATATCATGTACAAGTAGAGGTACTTGGATATGATATAAAGCCCGAAAACGGGCGAAGACACAAAAGGAATGGCACAGAATGGCTGACGGTTACGATAGCGACAGGACAGACGAGATTATTCGCAGGGCACGCGCCGCGGTTGGCCGCAGCGGCCCGGTGGGTGAAGCGCCCGGTTCGGTGATCGGCAATACGCTGAAAGACGTCAAGGAAGGCGTCGAGAATATCAAGGCGGTCAAGGCGACCGCAGACGAGGCCAAGGGCGCATTCACGCTGGTCAAGCAGCTCGCGCTGGCAACCTGGAATTTCGTGAACAAGCTGTGGCCGGTACGCGCCTACAAATGGCTTGAACAAAAACTGACCACCAAAAAAGACAAGGAAACGGGGGAGCGTCGCGTGACGCGCCCGAAAATGCGTCTTGGCATGCGCCTTGCCACTGCATTTATGCTTTCCGCCATGATCCCCGGCATGATCGGCGTTCCCGCCCGTAACGTCGCCGAAGTGGGCGTAGATGGTTTCAGGATGGGTACGACGCTGCATACCGAAGTCGTGCGCCTGAACGATACCAAGAACTCGTCCGACAACGATAACGTCTGGACCATCACCGGCAACCGTTTCCACAACGGCGCGGAAACCCCGATGATCTGGAAGGTCAAGACCAGCATCCCGAACGATTTGTGGAGCCTGACGCATACCGGCAATCCGGTATTTTATCCCGATGATGTGACCGCGCCTGTGGCGCCCGGTGCGAACGACCTTTACCGCATTACGACCTACGGCGTGCGCTGGCGCGTGGCCGACTGGCTGCAGGCTTTCCCGCAGATCGTGCATGTGGAAAAACTGAATGCACAGGAAGCGGCGGATTTCAACGCAGCCGCAGCCCGTCAGGTTCAGGCCGCAGCACAGGCACAGCAAGTGGCTCAACCCGGCGCGCAAACAACCGCACCGCAACCCGCACGCGCGCCCGGCAGATAAGTTTAGCGAAGACGACTGGACGAAAAAGGCCGCCCCGGAACAGGGCGGTCTTTTTTTATTGTCTATATATTATTAGCTAAGAACAGCAGTTTAAGAACGATTCTCATTAATAAGGGTTGTGCCTGCCTTTGGCTTTCAGGTAAATTTGCCTCATGCATCAGGGCCACGATCATAAACATGGCGAAGACTGTAACCACGGCGGTGGTGGCGGGCATCATCATGCGCATGACCACAAACACGACCACAAGCATGATCATGCCGGTCATGGTCATGCAGGTCATAGTCACGGTATCGGCGGTCATCACCACCACGTACCCAAGAATTTCGACAAAGCTTTTGCGATTGGCGCGTTCCTGAACCTGTCCTTTGTGGGGGCGGAGCTGACCTATGGCTATCTGGCCAAATCGCTCGCGCTGATTGCCGATGCCGTCCACAATTTCGCCGATGTCGTCGGCCTGCTGCTGGCCTGGGGCGCGGCATGGCTTGCGCGCCGCGCGCCGACAGATGAACGTACATTCGGTTATCGCCGCGCGTCGATCCTTGCGGCGCTTGCGAATGCCTGCACGCTTTTCTTTGCGATCGGCGCGATTATTATAGAAGCTTTGCAGCGTTTCGCATCGCCCGCGCCGCTGAATGC
>JADYYV010000017.1 GCA_020853455.1 Alphaproteobacteria bacterium
CGGCACGGATATCACGCTGCGCTCCAACCTTGAACTGCCGCGCGAAACCGATGCGATCAGGGCATCCGGCGCGCGCGATTTTGCGCGTCTGTTACAAGGACCTGAAAAACGAAAAAGCGGCGATCCCCGATAAAATGCCGCCGCTTGGCACCATGATCGAAATTCCGGCGGCAGCACTTTCCGCCGATGGATTGGCGGCGGTGTCCGATTTCTTCGCGCTCGGCACCAACGATCTCACGCAATATACGGTCGCCATCGACCGCGGCAACGATCAGGTGGCGGCGCTCTATAACCCGCTCAACCCCGCCGTGCTGCGCCTCATCGAATTCACGGTCGAAGCGGCCAAACGCATGGGCATCCCCGTCAGCATCTGCGGGGAAATGGGGGCGGACCCGAAATACACCGCTTTGCTGGTGGGTTTGGGCATTCGCGAATTCTCGGTCGGCTTTTCCAGCGTGCCGCGCATCAAGCAGCGCATCCGTGCTTTGAGCCTCGAACAATGCGAGGAACATGCGCGGCAGGTGATGAATCAGTACGAACCCGCCCGCATCACCGAGCTTGTGAACCGTTTTCGCCCGTAATTTCAACAGCTTATTTTATACGTGACAGTTTCTGAAATTGCCCTATTTTAAGGACGCAATTTTTTGAACAAGGAGAGTGTGATATGGCCGTGGCCCAAGCAAAAGCAGTAACCGGAGATTTCAAGGTCAAGGACATGTCGCTCGCCGACTGGGGCCGCAAGGAAATCGCCATCGCCGAAACCGAAATGCCCGGCCTGATGGCCCTGCGCGCCGAACACAAAGGCAAATTCCCGCTGAAGGGCGCCCGCATCGTCGGATGCCTGCACATGACGATCCAGACCGCCGTGCTGATCGAAACGCTGGTCGATCTGGGCGCGGAAGTGCGCTGGTCGTCCTTCAACATCTTTTCGACGCAGGATCAGGCGGCTGCCGCTATCGCCGCCGCCGGCATCCCCGTCTTCGCGTGGAAAGGCATGAACGAGGAAGAATTCTGGTGGTGCATCGAACAGACCCTGCGCGGCCCGAACGGTTGGACCCCCAACATGATCCTCGATGACGGCGGCGATGTGACGCTGCTGATGCACAACAAATACCCCGACATGCTGAAAGACGTGAAAGGCCTGTCCGAAGAAACCACCACGGGCGTGCATCGCCTGTACGACATGGAGAAAAAAGGCACGCTGAAAGTGCCCGCGATCAACGTCAATGACAGCGTGACGAAATCGAAATTCGACAACCTGTACGGCTGCCGCGAAAGCCTCGTCGATGGCATCAAGCGCGCAACCGACGTGATGATGGCCGGCAAGATCGGCGTCGTCTGCGGCTATGGCGACGTGGGCAAGGGCTCCGCTGCGTCCATGCGCAGCCAGGGCGCGCGCGTGATGATCACCGAAATCGACCCCATCTGCGCGCTGCAAGCGGCGATGGAAGGCTATCAGGTCGTGACGATGGAAGAAGCAGCGCCCATCGGCGACATCTTCTGCACCGCGACCGGCAACGTCGATGTCATCACGCTCGACCATATGCGCCAGATGAAAGACCGCGCGATCGTCTGCAACATCGGCCACTTTGACTCTGAAATCCAGATCGAGGCGCTGCGCAACTACAAATGGGAAGAAGTGAAGCCGCAGGTCGATGAAGTCGTGTTCCCCGACGGCAAACGTCTGATCGTGCTGGCGCAGGGCCGCCTTGTGAACCTCGGCTGCGCGACCGGCCATCCCAGCTTCGTGATGAGCGCGTCCTTCACCAACCAGGTTCTGGCGCAGATCGAGCTGTGGCATAACCACAAAAACTACCAGAACAAGGTCTATGTGCTGCCCAAACACCTCGATGAAAAAGTGGCGCGCCTGCATCTCGACAAGCTCGGCGTGAAACTTACGAAGCTTACGGAAAAGCAGGCCGAGTATCTCGATGTGGATGCCGCAGGCCCGTTCAAGCCCGGCCACTACCGCTACTAATTAAACTGCCGATATATCGGCGTTTTCAAACGCTTCCCTTGTTTCTCGCAAGGGAAGCGTTTTAACATGGGGCATGACAGTTTCCGGCTCCAAACCCGGCGGATCGGTTCCGCCGCCGTCCTTCTTTGACAGCATCCTCGACGGCGTGCTGCCGCATCGCGCCGACAAAAAGCGCGCCCTGCACCAGAACGACCGGCTGGAGGCGTTCTTGCGTGCCATCCCCATCGAATATTGCGGCTGGGACCAGGCGGGCGTACAGGCGATTTCGCCGGGCTTTGCCGCCATGATCGGCGTGGAAAAAATCGACAGCATTCAGGATTTGCAGGACGGCCTCACCCCCGGCGACGCGGCCGCTATCGAGGGATTGTTCGAGCGCCTGCGCCAATACGGCGAATATTTCGACATCGGCGTCTATACCGCCAGCGGCAAAAAAGCGCTGAAGGTATTCGGCAAACGCGGCGTCACCAATTCCGGCAACCAGATTTTCTCCGTCATCTGGGCGATGGATATCACCGAATTCGCCAATGCCGCGCTGCGGTCGGTTGAATCGATCGCCGCCGTCGAAAAGCGCGAGAATGAAACGCGCGCGAACGCCAATGCCGTGCCGTTTCCGATCTGGGTGCGCAACAACAAGCTGGATTTGACCTGGTGCAACAAGGCCTATGCCCGCATCCTCGACGATACCTCGGCCTCTGTCGTCGCCGACCAGAAAGAACTGCCGCTGACCGGCAAGATCGAGATGACGCAGCGCGAGCTGGCGCAAAAAGCGCTGGCGAAACTGGGGCCGCAGAGCTTGCGCGCGCATATGATTGTCGAAGGCCAGCGCCGGTTGATGGAAGTCACCGAAATTCCGCTGCCCGCCGAAAAACGCGTGGTCGGCATCGCGATCGATGTGACGAAGGAAGAAGAATGGTCGGCGTCCTACGAGCGGTTGTCGCAATCGCATCGCGAGGCGCTGGAACAGCTGCGCACGGCAATCGCCATTTTCGACGCGGAAACGCGGCTGGAATTCTATAACAGCGCCTATGAACAACTGACCGGCATGTCGGGCACATGGCTCGATTCCAAGCCCAAGATCATCGATATCATCGAAAAAATGCGCGAATTGCGCCGCCTGCCCGAACAGGCGGATTACAAGCAGTTCAAGCAGGCATGGGTGAACAAGTTCACGTCGCTGCTGGAACCGTTCGAGGAAATGCAGTACCTGCCCGACGGCACGGTGCAGCGCATGGTCGTCGTGCCGCGTCCGATGGGCGGCCTGCTGCTGACGGTCGAGGATGTGACCAGCCGCCTGCAGCTGGAAACCAGCTATAACACCCTGATCGCGGTGCAGGAAGAAACGATGGACAACCTGGCGGAGGGCATCGCGGTCTTCGGCGAAGACGGGCGTTTGCGCCTGTCCAACCAGTCCTTCGCGCGCATCTGGAATATTCCCTTGTCGGATCTTTCCGGCACACCGCATATCGCGCAGCTGATCGACCGCACCAAGGCGTTCTTTACCGACAAGGACTGGCCGCAGATGAAGCAGGTCATTTTGTCGAATTCGCTGGAGCGCGAACAGCGCAAGGGACGCCTGCAGCGCAATAACGGCACGGTGCTGGAATATTCCGTCGTGCCGCTGCCGGACGGCAATATTTTGAATGCGTGGTCGGATATCACGGATACCGTGAAGGTCGAACAGGCGCTGCTGGAGAAAAACGCGGCGCTGGAGGAAGCGGAGCGGCTGAAAACCGACTTCCTTGCCAACGTGTCGTACCAGCTGCGCACGCCCCTGAACGCCATCATGGGTTTTGCGGAAATGCTGAACCAGCAATATTTCGGCAAGCTGAACGAGCGCCAGCTTGAATACACCAGCAACATGATCGAAGCGGGCCAGCGGCTCGTGTCGCTCGTCAACGACATCCTCGACCTTTCCACCATCGATGCGGGTTACATGAAGCTGTACCCGTCCGATATCAAGGCGAAGGATTTGATCACGCAGGTGGCCGC
>JADYYV010000018.1 GCA_020853455.1 Alphaproteobacteria bacterium
CGATGCGCGCGGCGGGGTGTATGTCGACGCCGAACACATCCGAAATGCGGTTTTGCAGGAACAGCGCCAGATGCTGGCGGTCCGCACCCCACAGGTAATGCGCAAGCCGGTAGGATTGCAGCGCGTGGAAGCCTTTGTAAAACAGGAAGGGCGCAACCCAGTCGCGCGCGGCGGGGTCATGCCCCGTGATCGCGTTCAGGTCGCGGCTGACCGTCTGTTCAAGATCGGAAACCGCATCGGCGAAATCGGCGAAGAGCTGCAAAATCAAACCTTCCGGCAGGTGCTTCGCCGCCAGTTTTTCCGACAGCAGACGGCCCAGCGCTTCGGGCAGCGTTTTTGCGGGCAGAATGACGCACTGCAGCAACGGCGCAAGCGCCGCGTCTGTCGATGCCAGCTTTTCGGCTTCGGCCTTCAGGCTTTTCCAGCAGCTGGCATGTGTGCCGGATGTGATGCAATGCAGGTTCGTCATACCGCCATTTTTACCCAATTAAACCCATGAAGTCACGCCATTATGTTGCCGTTGCCTTTAATGCGGATAAAGAATAGCATCAGCCCGAATTCGCTGAATATTTTTGGACAGGTGACAACCATGAAGCAATACGCTCCCGGCGTTATCCAGCTGATCGGCAACACGCCGATGGTGCAGGTATCCAGGCTCGATACCGGCCCGTGCCAGCTGTTCCTGAAAATGGAATCTCACAACCCCGGCGGGTCGATCAAGGACCGCATCGCGCGCACGATGATCGAGGCGGCGGAGCAGGACGGGCGTTTGAAGCCGGGCGGCACGATCGTGGAGGCGACGGCGGGCAATACCGGCCTTGGCCTTGCGCTGATCGGCGTGCTGAAGGGCTACAAAGTCATCCTCGTCGTGCCTGATAAAATGAGCCGCGAGAAAATTTTCCATTGCAAGGCGCTGGGCGCCGATGTGCGCACCGCAAGATCCGATGTGGTCAAGGGCCATCCCGAATACTATCAGGAAGTGGCTGAGCGCATCGCCCGCGAAACCGGCGGTTTTTACGCCAACCAGTTCTCCAATCCCGCCAATTCGCTGGCGCATGAAACATCGACCGCGCCCGAAATCTGGGAACAGATGCAGCATGACGTCGATGCGATCGTCTGCGGCGTCGGATCGGGCGGCACGATGGCGGGCATCGCGTCCTTCATCAACCGCGTCAGCCCGAAAACGGAAATGGTGCTGGCCGATCCCGTCGGCTCCATCCTCGCCCCGCTGGTGAACGAAGGCAAAACCGTCACCCCCGGATCGTGGCTGGTCGAAGGCATCGGGGAAGATTTCATTCCCGGCATCCTTGATATGAAAGTGATCAACAAGGCCTATGCCATTCCGGACGAGGAAAGCATCGGCACCGCGCGCCAGCTGCTGAAAAACGAAGGTATTCTGGCCGGCACGTCTTCCGGCACATTGATCGCGGCCGCCCTGCGCTATTGCCGCGAACAGAAAACACCCAAGCGCGTCGTGACCTTCGTCTGCGACCGCGGCGACAAATACCTGTCGAAAGCGTTCAGCGATTCATGGATGACCGAACAGGGCTTCGCCGCGCGCGAAAAAACCGGCACGGTCGAGGATCTGATCGTCCGCCGCCACGATGCGGGCGACACCGTCGTCGTGCAGGCGACCGATACGCTGCAGACGGCATATAAACGCATGCGTTTCGCCGATGTGTCGCAGCTGCCCGTGCTGGACAGCAAGGGCATGCTGGTCGGTCTTGTCGATGAAAAAATGCTGCTCGACGGTTTCACGCATGACGGCAAGGTGGTGCCGATGTCGGCGACCGCCGGCGAGGTCATGCGCGAGGCGAAACCCAGCCTGCCGCGCGAAACGCCGATTGCCGAGGCTTCGACCTTCCTGCGCAACCACCCGCTGGTGATGGTGACCGATAACGGCAAGCTGCTGGGTCTTATCACGCGCGTCGATATGCTTAACCACTTCTACCTGAAAGGTGCCGCATGACCGGGGGCAAAAACCGCGCGTTTTCCACGCGCTGCATTCATGGCGGCCAGCAGCACGACCCGACGACGGGCGCCGTGAACGTGCCGATCTACCAGACCTCCACCTATGCGCAGTCGGCGCCCGGCGAGCATAAAGGCTATGTCTATGCGCGCGGCCACAACCCCACGCGCCATGCGTTTGAACGCGCGATGGCCGATCTGGAAGACGGCATCGCCGGTTTCGGTTTCGGGTCGGGCATGGCGGCGATGGATGCGATCCTCGACCTGCTGCCCGCGAACGCGCATATGATTGCCTCCGACGACCTTTACGGCGGCAGCTACCGCCTGTTCGAACGCGTGCGCAAGGGCACGACCGGCCTGACCGTTACCTATGTCGATATGTCGGACGTGAAAAACGTGACCGATGCGATCAAGCCCGAAACGAAAATGATCTGGGTGGAAACGCCCACCAACCCGCTCCTGAAACTGACCGATATCGCGGCGGTGGCGGCGGTTGCGAAAAAACACAACCTGCTGTCGGTGATCGACAACACCTTTGCGACGCCCGCGCTGCAGCGCCCGCTGACGCTGGGCATCGATATCGTCGTGCATTCGGCGACCAAATATATCGGCGGCCATAGCGATGTGATCGGCGGCGTTGTCGTCGTGAATAATCAGGACCTCGCCGACAAGCTGAAATTCATCCAAAACGCGACAGGCGGCATCCTTGGCCCCTTCGACAGCTTCCTTGCCCTGCGCGGCGTGAAAACGCTGGATGTGCGTATGGAACGCCATTGCACCAGCGGCCTGAAGGTTGCGGCATGGCTGGAAAAACACCCCAAGATCGAAAAGGTGTTCTATCCCGGCCTGCCGTCGCATCCGCAGCATGCGCTGGCGAAAAAACAGATGGCCGGTTTCGGCGGTATGATTACCGCCGTCATAAAGGGTGACCTTGAATCGTCGCGCCGCATGTTGTCGGCCTGCAAAGTGTTCACGCTGGCCGAAAGCCTCGGCGGCGTGGAAAGCCTGATCGAGCATCCGGCGATCATGACCCACGCTTCGATACCGAAAGAACAGCGCGAGGCGCTGGGCATCAGCGATGGCCTGATCCGCCTCTCGATCGGCATCGAAAGCGCCGACGACCTGATTTCCGACCTCGACGAGGCATTGAGCAAGGCATGAGCAAGATCATCGCGGATATCGGCGGCACGAATGCGCGTTTTGCGCTGGTGGATGATGCGGGCAACATCAACAATATCGATGTGCTGCCCTGCGCCGACTACAAATCACCCGCCGAAGCCGCGCAGACTTACCTGAAGCGCATCGGCGGACAGCCGAAAACGGGTGCATTTGCTGTCGCAACCGCGCTGGACGGTACCGATGCGGTTACCATGACCAACCATGTCTGGAATTTCTCCATCAACGCCACCAAGGCGGATATCGGGCTATCGTCGCTGCGTGTCGTGAATGATTTCGCGGCGCTCGCATATGCCGTGCCGTACCTGGCGGAAAAAGACCGCTACCAGCTGGGCGGCGGCGAAGCGCAGAAAAACATGCCCATCGCCATCATCGGCCCCGGCACCGGCCTTGGCGTGGCGGGCGTGGTGTTTGATGATAACGGCAAGCCGATTGTCGTGACGGCGGAGGGCGGCCATGTGACGATGCCCGCCGATAACGCGCGCGAATTCGCACTGTTCGAATGGTTGAAAAATTCCAAATACCATCATATCTCGGCCGAACGCGTCGTTTCCGGCAAGGGCCTGGTGAATTTGTATCACGCGGTTTGCGGCGTCGA
>JADYYV010000019.1 GCA_020853455.1 Alphaproteobacteria bacterium
CGATCCGGAAAAGACGCTGATCGGCTTGCTGGTGTTTTTCGCCATCGACCACAACACAGCGGCGGATTCCAGGCTGCCTGTCGCGAACGCGCCCAGCGACACATCGGGTATCTGGCGCAGCGCGACAGCTTCGTCGAACAGTCTGTCGAATTGCCGCTGGAAATCTTCGTCGGTTTTCAACGCGGGATCGGGCTTGGCATTGCTGTCCCACTGCCAGTACGGCTCGACAGCCACATGCAGGCCGGGGTTCCAGATCATGCGGTGGCCGGGCGGCAGCATATGGATGCCCTTGAACAACCCCGCCTCGCCCGGCGTATAACCCAGGGTCAGGAACGCATCGACGCCGACCAGGTCGGGCGTCGCGCGAACGGAAGGATGTTCCAGCAGTGACTTGATCTCGGACGCGAAAACGAACGAGCCGGATTGCGTGGTGGTGTAATAAAGCGGTTGTACGCCCATCGGATCCCGCGCAAAAAACACCAGCCCCTTTTGCATGTCATGCACAGCAAAGGCGAAATGCCCGCGCATATGGTTGACGCAGCTAAAACCGTGGACGCGGTAAAGGTTCAGCACAACTTCGGTATCGGTCTGGGTGCGGAAGACGATGCCTTTCTGGACAAGCTTTTCGCGTTCTTCCTTGTAATTGTAAAGCTCGCCCGAAAAGGCGATGGCAAGCTGGCGGTCTTCGGAATAAAGCGGCTGCCAGCTTTCGTCGGGATCGATGGTGGCAAGGCGTCTCATGCCCATATGTACGGGCGGATCGATATGAAATCCCTCGCCGTCCGGCCCGCGGTGCTTCATTTTCCGCACCATGGATTGCAGCACGGCCAGTTCCTGCGGATGCCCCAGATATCCCGCGATTCCGCTCATGCGTAGGCTTCCTTATGCTGCGTCAGGCCGGGCGCTGTGCCGGTGAGCGGCATCACCTTGACCAGCATCACCTGGTTGCGCTGTTTTTTCAGTATCTCGAACCGGCATTCAAAGAAATGGAACACCTGCCCCGCCGCAGGGATGCGCTGCGATTCAAACAGCACAAGACCTGCGATTGTAGAATAATCGTCATCCGGCAGCGACCAGCCAAGGTCGCGGTTCAGGTCGCGGATGGTGACCTTGCCGTCGATCACATAGCTGCCATCGGGCTGCACGCGCAACCCCGATACGGCGACATCGTGTTCGTCATCGATCTGTCCGACGATTTCTTCCAGAATATCTTCCATCGTGATCATGCCTGTGACGATGCCGTATTCATCGACCATGATCGCGAAATGCTCGCGGCGGCGGCGGAAGGCCTGCAGCTGGTCGAATACGGTCGTTGATTCCGGGATGAACCAAGGCTCCATCATCGCGGCCTGCATGTTGATTTTCGACACATCGCCGTTGCAATGGCGTAATTCCTGCAACAGCAGTTTCGTATGCACGACGCCAACGATGTTATCGGGGCTGTCGCGCCATGCGGGAATGCGGGTATAGGCGCTATGCAGCACTTCATCGACGATCTGCGCGACCGGAAGGTCGAGGTTGATCATGTTGACGGAGCGGCGGTGGATCATGATTTTTTCCACCTTCACATCGGCAAGATCCATGATGGAGCGCATCATCGCGCCCTTGCCCTGATCGGACGGTACTTCCTCCTCGGATTCCTTGAACAGTTCGATCGCGCCGCGCAGTTCTTCTTCATGCGCGGTTTCGGAATGGCCGTGGGTATCGACGCCGAAGGCCTTGAACATCGCGCCCACCACCTTGCCGACGGTGATGGTGACAGGGGAAAACAGCGCGATCACGATGCGCACCGGCACGGCCAGCGCGAGCGCCATGCGGTCGGCATGCATCAGGGCGTAGGTTTTCGGAACGACTTCGGCAAAGATAAACACGATCACCGTCACGCCCATGGTCGCGACCACGACGCCGGTATTGTCGCCCAGCACCTGCACCAGCACCGATGTCGCAAGGGCGGAGGCGAAGATGTTCATGAAGCTGTTGCCGAGCAGCAGCGCGCTGATGAGCTGCTCCTTTTTCTCGCGCAGATGCAGCACGAGGCTCGCCATTTTATTGCCGTCCGCCTCCAGCGCCACCATGCGCGCGCGGGATGCCCCCGTCAGCGCCGTTTCCGCACCCGCAAAAAATCCGGATGCCAGCAACATGCAGACAAACCCGACAAGTTCAAACCAGTGGTTGGTATCCATGTTTTTTCCGTCCCTTATCCGCCGAAACGGCTGCGTAAAAATTCCGTGACCTTGGCTTCATCCACATCATTCGCCACAAACGACTTGCCGATGCCGCGTGCGAGGATGAAGGTCATCTTGCCGTCTTTCGCCTTCTTGTCGCCCTTCATGCGCGCCAGCACATCGTTTGCCGTTACCTTGAACGGCGGCGTTTGCATCAGGCCCGTTTTGTCGAGGTGTTTGCCGAGCGCGTCGCAATCGGCTGCGGGGCATAATCCAACCTCGCGCGAAAAATCAAATGCGAGTTTCAGCCCGATGCCGACCGCTTCGCCATGCAGCAGGCGGCCGTCATAACCGCCGATCGCTTCGAAGGCGTGACCGAAGGTATGGCCGAGGTTGAGCAGTGCGCGGATGTCTTTTTGTTCTTTTTCGTCCGCCTTCACGATCGCGGCCTTGGCCTTGCAGCTGTATTCGATAGCATAGGTAAGCGCCGCAGGATCGCCCGCCAGCAATTTCTGGCCGTTCTGTTCCAGCCACTGGAAAAATTCGGGACTGTCGATCAGCGCGTATTTGAGGATTTCCGCATAGCCCGATTTCAATTCACGCTCCGGCAGCGTGCGCAGCGTGCCGGTGTCGATCAGCACAGTTTTCGGCTGATAGAACGTGCCGACAAGGTTTTTGCCCTGCGGCGAATTGATCGCGGTCTTGCCGCCGACGGAGCTGTCGACCTGCGCCAGCAACGTGGTTGGCACCTGCACGAAATGAATACCGCGCAAGATGATGGAGGCCGCGAAACCGGTGATATCGCCGATCACCCCACCGCCCAGCGCCACCAGCGCCGATTTGCGGTCGAGCTTATAACCCAATGCTTTTTCGATGATGTGCTGCAGCTGCTGGAAGCTTTTTGTTTCCTCTCCCGCCGCCAGGATGACGGGCGGATAGGGCGTGAAGCCCGCGAATTCCAGCGCATGCATGAAATCGAACAGGTAATGCTTCGCCACCTGTTCATCCGTCACGACGCAGATTTTTTTCGACGGCAATACGCCCTTCAGCATGTCGCCCGCGCGCGACAGCAGACCTTCCCCGATATGGATATCGTAAGAGGCGGAAGAAGCCGCGACATTTACGGTGCTATGCGTCACGGTCACGTTTCCATTTTTCCAGTTGTTCGATGATGATGCGCGCCATGTGCCGGGGCGACTGTTCGTCGGTCACCACGGTGATATCCGCTTCAGCGTAAACCGGATAACGCGCCTCGATCAACTGCGACAGTTTCTGCGCGCGATCGACGCCGCGCAGCAGCGGACGGTTGTCGGTGCGCGAGGTGCGCTCGACCAATGTCTCGAGGCTGGCATTCAGCCAGACGGAAACGGCCTTCGCCTTCACGGCGCTGCGGATGTCGGGCTGGATGAAAGCGCCGCCGCCCGATGCCAGAACTTTCGGCCCGCTTTCCAGCAGGCGCAGCATGACCTTTTTTTCGCCGACGCGGAATTCGGGTTCGCCCAGGCGTTCGAAGATTTCGGGAATCGACATGCCCGCCGCTTTTTCAATTTCCTTGTCGGAATCAATAAACGGCATTTTCAGGAGGCGGGAAAGCTCGATCCCCACCCGGCTCTTCCCCGAACCCATCAGGCCGATCAGCACGATGATTTCCTGTGAAAATTCCATATTTTCCCGTAATTACAATGCGTTAGTTTCGCACTCCCCCGCGTTGAAATCAAGCATTGTGACCTTATATCTTTCGGTGAGATTTATGAAAAAAGGCTGTTGACTTATACTCAGACAATATGTAATAACAGAGCAGCTTTATGGTATATATCCATTTCCGGAGTCGCCCTGCGCCTGCGCAGAAAAACAAAGGAAAAGGGTAGTCAGGAAGCGAAGCAGGAAGTATGCTAAGGCGCAAACTTCAGGACGGCTGAAGACAAAGGTCCACCCTAACAAGAGAGACTATATATGTTATCCAAGCTTGCTTTGGTCCTTGTTATGGTGGCGCTTATTTCTGCAGCGGGTGGCTTCGTGGTACTGGCGGCTTGGGACGTACCAGTGAAGCAGACACCCGTGGAGAAGGCGCTCGACAACAGCCCCTTTCTTGAAAAGAGCTCTTTGTAAGAAGATCCTCTCCATAAAATGTCTGTGACGTTCGTCCCCGTACGCGAATCAAGGGTTTAGGGAAGCCCCGAGTCGTGTCCGCAGAAAGGCGATACCAATGCCTTAAGGTACTCAAATATGGGGCTTTTTGGGCATTGTGGACAGGTTATGGAGTTGGCACGAGACGATGTGAAAAAAGATAACGATTTTCATAGGTTTAAAGAAGTATCTGAAGTTGTTCTTTAAATCGGTGGAATACCAGAAAACAATTTTCACATATTCCCTCTTGCCTTTTCGTATTGGATACGGCTTTATGACCTAAAGTTCACTTGTTACGGAGGAGTATGCCTTTGGTTTAGCCACAAAAATGGCAGGTCACGGGTGTACACAGAAACTTTAAAAAGGAGAAAACTACAATGGCTCGTCCAGGTCGTCCCAGAATGCCCAAAGCTCCCCTTCCGGGAACTGTTGATGCATTCCTCGATATGCTCATCGCTGAACGCGGTGCGGCACTCAACACACGTCATGCTTACGAGCGTGACCTTGCAGATGTCTGCTCTTTCCTGAAAAAACAATCGAAAGAGATCGACAACGCAAGCACCACCGATCTCAAATCATATCTCGGCGAACTCGGCGCCCGCGAAAATGCAAAGAGCAAAGGCGGCGGCAAAACTGCCGTTCGCACGATCGCTCGCCGCATTTCGGCTCTGCGTCAGTTCTACGGCTTCCTCGTCTCGGAAGGCAAACGCTCGGATGATCCGACGTCGACCATCGAGAGCCCGAAGCAAACCCGCACCCTGCCCAAGATCCTGACTGAAGACGAAGTTACGGTCCTCATCACGACGGCTCAGAAGCAAGGCGGCCCGGAAAGCGTCCGTCTCGTGGCGCTGCTCGAAATCCTGTACGCCACCGGTCTCCGCGTTTCGGAACTGGTCGGCCTGCCCCTCACCGCGATCGGCCCCGACAACCGTTACCTGACGGTTGA
>JADYYV010000020.1 GCA_020853455.1 Alphaproteobacteria bacterium
ATCCACCGCGACATCCGCGGCTGGGAACAGCCGTCCGACCATGTGCCGGTGGTGATCGACCTGAAGGAACCCGCATGATTTCCGACGAACAACGCATGAAACTGAACGTGGAAATGGCCGATTTCGCCAAGCGCGGCGATCTTGAAAACGTCATGGCAACGGTGATGCTGGGCGCGGAGCCCGATTTCGGCCACAGCCGCGCGCTGCGCTGCGCCGCGCAGGAAGGCTTCGTGCCGGTCCTCGAATACCTGATCGACGCGGGCGCGCAGCTGCACGCGCTGAACGACGACGCGCTGCGGCAGGCGGTCAACAACGGCCGTTACAAGGCGGTCGGCGCGCTGATAAAACTGGGCGCGGATGTGAACGCGCAGGACGGCGAATTCCTCATCAGGGCCGCCGATCGCGGCGATGCCGATATCGTGCGCGATTTGCTGATCGCGAAGGCCGACCCGCACCGGTCGGACGACCAGGCGCTGCGCAAGGCCGCGTTCAACGGCCATGCGCCCGTCGTGCGCCTGCTGCTGAAATTCGGCGCCGACCCGTTCGCCATGCACGGCAGCGCGATGGCGCTGGCCGATGCCGACAAGCACGGCGAAGTGGTGCAGGCGCTGGCCGAAGTCATGAACGAACAGCGCGAGGAATTCCGCCTGACGCTTGCGCTGCAGGATAAAACGCAGTCATTCCTGCGCAAAAACTACGGTAATTCCGGCGAAAGCGCGCTGGTGCGCGCGGTGAAAATGAACAGCCTCGACCGGGTGATCGAAAAAATGAAGGCGAGCGGCGATACGTTCAGCTTCGCCGACATGCACGAACTGAAAGACCGCACGGGCAGATCCGTTGCGGTATTGGCCGCCGAAACGGGGCAGCTCGGCAAATTGTTCGATCCCGAATTCTGGAAGTCGGATGTGGAGGGGCTGAAAGCCGCATGGAACAAAATCCCGGCGCCCACGCAGAAATCCAGCGGTATCACCAATGACAGCTTCGCCGCGCTGGTGGCATCGCATCACCAGAATATTTTGAAGGCCGGCGCAAACCGGTTCAAGCTGAAACCGCCCGGAATGTAATCCGCCGCCTCCCCATCACGCCATGCCGGACTTGTTCCGGCATCCAAAAGCGCGTCCGCGCGTCATGTAAGTGATGTGACGGCAGGACTGCCTTTTGGACCCCGGCACAAGGCCGGGGTGGAAGCGGTCGGCTTAGCCTTTCGGCGCGCGCGCGCGGGGTGCCGTTGCGGGCGCAACCCACGGCTCTTTCTTGCCGCCGTCATAGGGGCGGGCGAGGCCCTTGGAAATCAGGTTTTCGGCGACGCTGACGCCGTCCAGCGTCTTGATGTCGCCCAGCATACGGCCGCCGTATTTCTCGTATTCCACGTTATACAGCAGCACATCCTTGCCGTCGATCAGCGCGCGCGTGGCGGCGCTTGCCTGTTCGGCCAGTTGCGCTTCGTATTCGTTTTTCGCGCGGCCTTTTTTCTCCGGCGTGTCGATGCCGCCGACGCGCACGTTGATGACCACGAAATGACCCGGCCAGATTTCAGCCACCACGGCGGGCGTGTCGCCGTCGATCACGCGCAGCACGCGCGCCTGCACAGGGCCGTCGATTTTATCGCTCACGGGTTTCACATTCGGCAGTTCGACCGCCATGCCGGTCGTCGCCTGCGACGACAATCCGCGCAGGTAAACGCGCGCGCCTTTTTTCGCATCGGTCACGGTCTGGCCGTTCGCATCGGTAATATTTGCCGAATAGGGGGCGCCCGCCGTGCTGCCCGTCTGCTGCACGCGCGTGACCATGTATTGCCCGACCCAGCTATGCGCGCGCACGACCAGCGTGCCGTCGGCGCTCGCCTGAATCACATCGGCCTCGACGACCGTGCGGTGATCGGCGGGCACGCGCAGGCGCGTCGTGTTGTCGTTCGATGTCGCAACAACGGCGGCGGGCGGGGCGGCGTTGTCGTTAAAATGCAGCGTCAGGCCGGTGCCGATCGCGCCGCCGGTGCCAAGACCGACCGCGAAAATCAGCGCGGTTTTGCGGGCTTCTTTTTTGAATTCCTGAAAGTTCATGATCGGTCACGCCTTTTAAAATGATGCGCGACTATATACCGGCTGCGTAAATTATGTCAATGCAGGTCAGTAAAGGGGTGAATAATCAGGCGTTTAGGAACACCATCCGCCGCGCTTGCCGCCGCTATAGGGGCGGGCAAGGTTTTTGCCGATCAGGTATTCGGCAACCGGCGTGCCGTCGCTTGCCGCAGCGGTCGCCAGCACGCGGCCTGCATATTTTTCATGCCGGATATCGCGCAGCTGGATTTTGCCGTCCGCCAGCAGCGCCGCCAGCGCACGGCGCGACTGTTCCGCCCGCGCGCGTTCCGACAGGCATTTGCCGCGCTTTTCGGGGGTGTCGATGCCGTTGATGCGCACATGCGTTTCAATGTCCTGCCCGATCCAGATATGCAGGCGAACGGTAACAGTATCGCCATCCAGCACCGCCAAAACCTGCCCCGTCAACGGCCCTGCCAATACATCCCGAGCATCCGCAGGCTGCGGCAGGAGGAGAATGATAAACATGAAAAGGGCGAGTCTCATGCACATACTATCGCATGACACGCATAGGTTGTAAATGGTTTAATGCAACCATTAGGTGTATAAACCGCAAACCGATTTTCTACGCAATGCCCTGTTGTATGAAATTCTCAGTCTTTGCTAGTTTTTGCCGTGTCGTTTGCAGTATGGCGCGCGCAAGAGATTTTTTTCCAGTTTTTATAGAACATGCAGATGCTGGTACTCAATAAGACAACGCTCATTAATGATAGGCATAAAAATGCAATTTCCTGCATTCGTAATTGTGAAAAGCACAAAGATTGATATCCAAGCTTTGTTTCCATTAAACAGGACAAACTTTTTTTAATTATCGCGTTATCGACAGCTACGTAAGTTATCAACGCGGGTATAAGGCAAGCAGTAGCAGCGATAAATACATATATTCCATTTTGGATACGGTCTGGCTTAGCTGGAGCATAAGGAATACGCTCAACTCCTTTTGATTGCAAATTTTGCAAAAGTTCTTCCAAATTACCGCTTTCTATTTTTGCGCGGGGAATAACGTATCGGGCAGCCAAGCCCATTTTTATAATTGCGTAATCAGGATGATCTATAATTTCAGTAATCCGAAACCGCTGATAAATTGAATCGCAGCCTTCGCTCGAAACACGCAGAGTGTCTTGAAGAAGCTCGATGCTAAATTTACCCCAAATGCCGACGGAGTTTTTTCCCTGATAGTAGTCACGATAAAATTTCTCTTTACGCGCTACTTTAACTTTTTTACTCGGTAATCCCTGCCAGACAAAAAAGGAAATAGCGATTAATCGTATCGACCACTTGACGGGCTCGGATAATCCTTTGGTGACATCGAAGCTAAAAGCAATTAATGCCACAGCAATAGCTGACAGCATAAATGCGCCTAGGCGCTGATCATTTTTATCCTTCAAATCGGATTCTAAAAGTAATTCATGATATGCAATCAAGTCTTCCAAGGAGGATGAGTATTCAATCTTCATTTTCAATCCTTCGCCCTTGGATGCGCTTTCATGTAGATGTCCATCAGTTGCGCGTTGTCGTAGTCGGTGTAGCGTTGGGTTGTCGATACCGAGGCGTGGCCGAGGAGTTCCTGGATGGTGCGCAGGTCCGCGCCGTTCACGAGGATATGCGTGGCGAAGCTGTGGCGCAGGGCGTGGGGCGTGACGCTCTCGGGCAGGCCGATGGATTTGCGCAGGTTGCGCAGGTCGCGCTGGGCGACACCCTGCGCCAGCCGCCCGCCTTTCGCGCCGCGAAACAGCGGCGTATCCTTTTCCATCGCGAAGGGGACGACCGCAAGATATTCGTTCAGCATGCGTTCAACAACCGGAATAACCGGCACCATGCGTTCTTTCGATCCCTTGCCCATCACGCGCACTTCGGCGTTCATGGGCCGCGTGCCGTAATTCAGCTGCAGCGCCTCGTCGATGCGCAGCCCGCAGCCATAGAGCAGCATGAACAGCGCGCGGTCGCGCATGCCGATCCAGTTTTCCTTCGGGATGCTGTCGGCATTCTCCACCACCTCCCGCGCCTGTTTCGGCGGCAGGGCGCGCGGGATTTTCTTCGGCAGCTTCGGCGTGCGGATGGACGATATCGCGGGGTTATGCAGATGCCCGTTACGGTCGAGCCAGCGCAGGAAATTGCGCACGGATGCCAGCGACCGCGCGCGCGTGGCGGCACCTGCGCCCTCCATCGTTTTTTTCGACAGCCAGCTGCGGAAATCGCGGATGCTGGCATCGCCAAGATCGTTCATGGATGGCGGCTTGCCCAGATGCCGCGTCAGGAAGCCGAAGAAATATTCCATGTCGGCGGTATAGGCGCGCAGGGTGTGTTTGGAAAAATGCTTTTCCAGCGACAGATACGTCACCCATTCCGCATATTTCGCGGCAAGGTCGGGGGCGGTTGCGGGCGGGGTGAGGGTGTCGTCCGTCATATGGGGATTCTAGCACGGCTTTGCGTCGCGTCCATTCCATTGTCATCCTGAGCGCAGCGAAGGATCCCCCTTTCTCGCGGCGAATAAGGGAGATCCTTCGCTGCGCTCAGGATGACAAAAAGAGTGTCATACCGGCGAAAGCCGGTATCCACGGACGCCACGGGCGGGCACAGCACAGTGGTTAACGGTTCGAGGGATAAGGCAGAAGTCCGTGGACCCCGGCTTTCGCCGGGGTGACACAGAGGGGCTATACGCTCACATCCAGCCAGATGCGGAAGCAGCGTTCCACCACCTGCGCGAGGAAGCCGACCTGGTCGATCGCCTGTTCGGGGCTGAAGGCTTCGGGGTTGCGTGATCCGAAGGCGATGATGCCGGCGGGGGTGTTGGTGCTGATTTCGATGCGGAGCAGGGCGTGGCTTTTGACCAATCCCGCGCCGGGGCCGAAGATTTCTTCGTGGCCGTTGATGTTCGGCTGCAAAAGCGCGTCGCCGTCGCCCAGCCAGCCGCGCACGAAGCCGGGCTTGGCAAATCGTATGCCCGCCTGATTGACGAAGGGGACTTCTTTCGATGTCGCCTCGATCACCAGATTGATGGTATCCACATCCAGCAGCACGGGCAGGTCCTGCGTGATGGTTTCGATGAATTCCTCGAACGTCTCCGCCTCCAGTATCACCAGCACCGCGGTCTGGATGCGGCTCTGGGTGCTCATGTTCGCGCGGAAGGTTTCGATGAGTTCCTTCTGCACCTTGTGCGCGTTGGATTTATCGGATTTCAGGCGCTCCACCAGCACCTGCTGGAAATCGACCACGCCGCGCCCGCGGTCCTGACCGGGGGCGGAGAGTTCCTCCAGCAATTCCGGATTGTCGCGGAAGAAATCCTTCTTCTTGCGCAGGAACGCGATCACGTCTTCTTCGGAAATGTCCTTCGCGGCAGCGGGCATTATGCGGCGTCCAGAATGGTCTGGCCGGTTTTCGCCCAGTCGGCGACGAATGCCGCAAGGCCCTTGTCGGTCAGCGGATGCGCATACAGCTGGCGGATGACTTTGGGCGGAATGGTCGCCACATGCGCGCCGACCTTCGCGGCGTCGACCAGATGGATCGGGTGGCGGATGGATGCGATCAGCACTTCGGTCTTGAAATTCGGGTATTGCTTGTAGATCTGCACGATGTCCTTGATCAGCTGCGTGCCGTCCTGACCCACATCGTCCAGACGACCGACGAAGGGCGAGATAAACGTCGCGCCCGCTTTCGCGGCAAGGATGGCCTGCGCGGAGGAGAAGCAGAGCGTCACGTTGACCTGCGTGCCGTTATCCGACAGCGCCTTGCAGACTTTCAACCCGTCGGGCGTCAGCGGCACTTTGACCGCGACGTTTTTCGCGATCTTGGCGAGCTTCTGGCCTTCCTTCAGCATCGTCGCGTAATCGGTGGCGGCGACTTCGGCGGAAACCGGGCCATCGACCACTTCGCAGATTTCGGCGATCAGTTTCAGGAAGTTTTTGCCCGATTGTGCGATCAGGGTCGGGTTGGTGGTCACGCCGTCCAGCAGGCCGGTCGATGCCAAGTCCTTGATTTCAGCGATATCGCCGGTATCGACGAAGAATTTCATTGTATGCGCCCTTTCGAAAAGCTTCCTTTTGATCCGCGGTTATAGTACCCAATGGTTATGTCGCAATCTAGCCTTTTCAACGCGGGTGAAACGCCAGAAACCGGCCACCGCGCGCAGGTGCTGGTGCCCTATCCCTTATCAAGGGCTTACGACTATCTGGTGCCGCAAAATATGGCGGTATCGGCGGGGGATTATGTAAGGGTGCCGCTGGGCAAGCGCGACACCATCGGCGTCGTCTGGACGACCGACGCGGGCGATGACAAGGTCGATCCCGCGAAACTCAAATCCGTGCTGCAGAAATTTACCTTCGATCCCATGCCGCAGGTGCATCGCCAGTTCGTGGAATGGGTGGCGCGCTATACGATGTCGGATGTCGGGTCGGTGCTGAAAATGAGCTTGAGCGCGCCCGAGGCTTTGCAGCCGCCGAAATCGGTGCCGGTGTTTACGCTGACCGATAATATTCCTGCCAAGCTGCCGGCCAGCCGCCAGAAAATCATCGACCTTTTGAAAGACGGCGTGCCGCGCCGCGCGGTCGATATCGCGCGCGAAGCCGGATGCTCGGCGGCGGTCGTGCGGTCGATGGCGGCGGCGGGGCAGCTGGAAACGCTGGCCGGCACGCCGCGCCCGCCCTGCAGCATGGTCGATGTGACCGAAAACCGTTTATCCTTTTCCGACCACCAGAAAAATGCGGCGGATGCGTTGCAGAAACTGGCGGCGGCGAACCAGTATGCGGCGGTGCTGCTGGACGGCGTGACGGGGTCGGGCAAGACCGAAGTTTATTTCGAGGCGATTGCCGAGGCATTGCGGCAGGGCAAGCAGGCGCTGATCCTGCTGCCGGAAATTTCGCTGTCGGCACAGTTGCTGGACCGCTTCGAGCGCAGGTTCGGCGTTTTGCCCGCGCTGTGGCATTCCGAAGTGCCGACCGCGCAGCGCCGCGTGACATGGACGGGCGTGGCGGAGGGCAAAACCAAAGTCGTCGTCGGCGCAAGATCCGCATTGTTCCTGCCCTTCGCCGATCTAGGCCTGATCGTGGTCGATGAAGAACACGACGCGTCGTACAAGCAGGAAGAAGGCGTGCTGTATAACGCCCGCGATATGGCGATTGTGCGCGCGCGGCTTGGCAGTTTCCCTGTCGTGCTGGTATCGGCGACGCCGTCCCTTGAAACTATGGTGAATGTGCAGCAGAACAAATACACCTATCTGAACCTGCCGTCGCGCCATGCGGGCGCGCGGATGCCGGATATCAATGTGATTAATTTGAAAGTCACGCCGCCCGAACGGCAGAAATTCATCGCCCCGCCGCTGCAAAAAGCATTGCAGGAAGTATTTGCGGCCAAGGAACAATCGCTGCTGTTCCTCAACCGTCGCGGATACGCGCCGCTGACGCTGTGCCGCACCTGCGGGCATCGTTTTCAATGCCCGTCCTGCGCCGCGTGGCTGGTGGAACATAAACGCCACTCGCGCCTGCAATGCCACCATTGCGGTTTTGCGCAAGGCGTGCCGCGCAACTGCCCGTCCTGTCAGGCCGAAGACAGCTTTGCCGCCTGCGGCCCGGGCGTGGAGCGTATTCAGGAAGAAGTGCAGCTGCTGATCCCCGAAGCGCGCACGTTTATTCTGGCGAGCGACGTCATCACCAGCCCCGGCATGATTTCGGCGGCGGTGCATGATATCGAGGATCATAAATACGACATCATCATCGGCA
>JADYYV010000021.1 GCA_020853455.1 Alphaproteobacteria bacterium
ATGCTCGGGTTCGGGTTGCGCAAAATGCTGAACAGGTAACACAGGCTGCCCAGCAGATGCACGGCGATGCCCGTCAGTGCCGCAAGGCCGATGCCGTTGAACGTGATCGTGCCCGATGTATGGAACAGCATAAATCCGACCGCAAAAACCGGCAGCGCCGCAAGGCGCGTGAATGCAGAGCCAAGATACGCGCCAGTCACAACGTCATCGCCGAACTTCGCTGCAAACCCGCGCGCCACGCGACGGCGCAGCGCCGTGCTGACCGCAACCCCCATACTGCCCAGAAGCGCAAGCCCGTAGCCGGTCACGCGGTCCGGGTCAATGTTTTGCAGCAGCGATACATCAAACGACGACAGCAAGCCGTGATTTTCAGCAGCGACGACAAATGCAATACCGGCGATCGCCAGCAGGCCGAACACGTAATCCATCCGGCGCGTCTGTTCCCAGCCCTTCGCGATCAGGAACGGCGCAAGCCATGCGCCGATGATCGGCCATGTCTCGTAAATGATCGTCGCGCCGGCCTTCGATGTTTTCAGCAATGCGAACATGAAACACATATGGTTGATCGCGCCCGCCGTCGCCGTCGCCGCAATCAGCCCCCATGTCCTGCCGTCAATTTTGAAAACGCTGCTGCGTTTCTTCGCGCCGTATTTTTTGTGCAGCATAAATCCGGCCGCCGCTGTCGCCACCAGCCCGCAAGCCAGATGCGCCATGCCGACAAACAGGATCGGGTCATTTTCCCGCAGGCCAAGCGATGCCAGCAGCGGATAAAGGCTGAACATCAGCACCGACATCATCATGAGCAGCAGGGAGGTCAAGCAAGCCTCGGCGGTCGTTTTTGAAAGGATGCCCGATTGTAACGCGCCCGCGCGCCCGACAAAACCCTGAAATGAATAGAAAAAACAGGTCAAATGATCTTGAATCGAATGCTTGACTCCACTATATAAAGCATCTACAAAGTGTCTTCTTGTCGCGGGGTGGAGCAGCCCGGTAGCTCGTCAGGCTCATAACCTGAAGGCCGCAGGTTCAAATCCTGCCCCCGCAACCAATCTTTTCAAGCGGTTAGCTTGAGTTTCATTCGAAATTTTTGATGATTTATGCCGGTCCGCCAAGGAACGGTATGACTGCGTTTTTGCCGAAGGCGTCGCGATAGATGGCACGGCAGGGGGTGCAGAGGCGGACGGGGGAGAGGCAGTTATCGGCCATGATCGCGTAATCGTGGCGGCTGTGGCCGTTGCAGACGGTGCAGATTTCTGGCGTACGGCTGATCATCAGGCGTACTTTCAGGTCATACGAGAATCCGGGATCCCGCGCATGGAGTGCCTGAAACCAGTCGGGGGAATAGACTTTGTGATGTTCCTGGAACTGCATGACACAAACCTCCGCGCATTTTTCTCTTGTTGTTGAATAACAAAAGAAAAGCGACGGGCATTTGTTCCCGTTTAAAAAAACGGCGTAAATCCGGCGGTTGGGGAATTAAATCTCGATGACCAATCCGTCATAGGCGAGTTCCACGCCGGCGGGCAGCATTTTCGATACCGAGTCGTAATCGATCGTGTAATCGAGATGCGTGAGGTAGGTTTTCTTCACGCCGAATTTCTGCGCCCAGGCGACCGATTTTTCGACATAGGAATGCGATTTGTCGGTGCCGGTCAGGCAGTTGCAATCGACCATCCAGACATCGAGGCCGTAAAGATGTTCTTCGCTTTCCGGCGGGAAATCGTTCACGTCGGTGGAGTAGGCGAATTTGCCGAGCTTCATGCCGACCGACTGGATGCGGCCGTGCATCTGCCAGAAGGTCTGGATATCAAGCGTGCCGATTTTCATCTTTTCGGGCGGGATCATCTCGACCCAATAGGGGCGCGCGGCGCCTGTGTATTCCAGCTTGATCGCGGGGTCGAACATATACCACCAGACTTTTTCGATATCTTTACGGGTGGCCCTGTCGACATACATCGGCAAGTGTTTGCCGTCGCGGTGCGACATCAGGATCGGCAGGTGGAACATGCCGGCGATATGGTCCGCGTGCGGATGCGTGAAGAATGTCGCGTCCCACTTGCTGATATTGTGGCGCGCCAGCTGTTCCTTGACGTCCGGCCCCATATCGACGAGGACGGAGGTCGTGCCGTCATCGATGAAGATCGCGGGCGTTGTGCGTTTGTTGCGCGGCTGTTTCGGATCGCAAGCGCCCCAGCCGCCGCCGGCATAGGGAACGCCATAGGCGGAGCCGCTGCCCAGTACAGTGATTTTCATGATGGTGTCTCCGGAATATTAGGGGCGCGGCTGTTTCGGCTTCTTCGGCGCTGCTGCAGATGCCGCGGGGGCGGTATCATTCGCGGGCAGGCCAAAGCTGCGCTTCAGGTGTTTCGGCACAGCGCCGTTCAGCAGCACTTCCTCGCGGAAGAAGCGGATGGATTCTTTCTGCGCTTCGTATTTTTCGGGGAAGGCGCCTTTCAGCACGTCGGTCGCGAAATCGAGCGCGTCGACCAGTTTGCGGTCGGTGACTTTCTGTGTGAACAGCTTTTCCAGCTTGTCGGCTGCTTTCACCATTTCGTCGTCGCCATGCTTGCGCGTAAAATTGACGATCTCGTTGCCGAGATAAACGGGGG